>DATLIL010000941.1:0-10952 GCA_035539475.1 Polyangiaceae bacterium | reverse complement strand
GCGCGGACATGCTGTTCGACTCAGCACGGGAGCGCCCCTCGTCGCCACGACGTTCGGAACGACGGCGCTTTCATACGGCGCGCGTACAGCGTTCGACTCGCTGCGTGGCGACCACTTGGGCATGATGGTCTGGTCGACCTTCGGGTCCTGATAAGACTCGCGGCCGCGTTCGATTCGCGGATGCCCAACCATTCCGGGATGGTCTAGCGGCAGGATGCCGGTCTTTGAAGCCGTGCGGCGCACGTTCGAGTCGTGCTCCCGGAACCAATCTTCTCTCTGCGGCGCTCGTTCTCTGGGGAGAACCTCGGTCTTACAAACCGATGCAGCACAGTTCGATCCTGTGGCGCCGTACCACTCTTCTTCAACCCCTTGACCCCCGAGGCCATCATGACCCACAAGACCTTGCTTCTGACTCCGTGGTACTTCCCGGTCAAGATCCTGCGCTGGCAGGACGCCGTGAAGATGCGCTACGAAGGCGTCGCCGATGTCGTCGCCGAGTACGCCGACGAGATCCGTTCGCCGTCGGTGACCTGGCGCGTGCCGGCCGTGATGCGCCTGCGCAAGATGCCGAAGGCGAACAAGCGCGACGTGAGGTTCTCGCGTCTGAACGTCTACCAGCGTGACGGCTACCGCTGCGCGTACTGCGCTAGCAAGTTCCCGGTCTCCGAGCTCTCGTACGACCACGTCGTGCCGCGCTCGGCCGGTGGCCGGACCGTATGGGAGAACATCGTCACCGCTTGCCGTCCCTGCAACCTGCGCAAGGGCAACAAGACCTGCGACGACGCCGGCATGTGGCCGCGCGTTGCGCCGTACCGCCCGAAGTCGCTGCCGCTGACCGGACCGTTGATCGATCCGAGCACGGCTCCGGCGGAGTGGCACGGCTTCGTCGCCGGTGTGCCCTGAAACCGCGCGCTCGGCGCGTAATCCGAGCACTTTTGGAGGATGAACACGGCGTGGGCCGTGGCCCGGCTGCTAACCGGTGCGTGCCTTCTGGGCATACCGTTCGACTCGGTCGTCTTCCGCCACGGCGCGGGCCGTGCCATGCGCAGCCCGTGCCCGTTGCTTCGAGTTACCAGCCAGCCCCGCGCTACGCCGCGCTGGGCGACCGATTCTTCGACGTCGTGCGCGCCGCCGAGTTCCCCGAGCGAGCCTTACGTTTCCGCAATCAGCGCTGGGCCGAGCGCGTGGGCCTGGGTACGCTCGACGCCGCCGAGTGGGAGGCGCACTTCGCTCGCTTCGAGCCGCTGCCGAGCAACCTGCCGCAGCCGCTCGCCTTGCGCTACCACGGCCACCAGTTCGACGTGTACAACCCCGGGCTCGGCGACGGTCGCGGCTTCTTGTTCGCACAGGTCGTGGACGACGCCGGGCGGCTGCTCGATCTCGGCACCAAGGGTAGCGGGCGCACGCCCTACTCGCGCGGCGGCGACGGTCGCCTCACGCTGAAGGGCGGCGTGCGCGAGGTGCTCTGCACGGAGATGCTCGAGGCGCTGGGCGTGTACACGTCGAAGTCGTTCAGCCTGTTCGAGACCGCTGAGTCGCTCTATCGCAACGACGAGCCCTCGCCGACGCGCTCGTCCGTGCTGGTCAGACTGAGCCATTCGCACGTGCGCATCGGCACGTTTCAGCGGCTGCTCTACGAAAACGACGCCGCGAGCGTGCGCGCGCTGCTCGAGTACTGCGCCGAGCACCTCTTGCCGGAGCTCTCGAATCACGCCGCTCTGCCGCTCGCCTTCCTGCGTGAGGTCAGCCGTCGCTCCGCCGAGCTCTGCGCAGAGTGGCTGGTGGCCGGCTTCGTGCACGGCGTGCTCAACAGCGACAACATGACCGTGACCGGCGAGAGCTTCGATTACGGTCCCTACCGCTTCTTGCCGCACTACGACCCGAGCTTCGTCGCGGCTTACTTCGATCAGGTCGGCCTGTACGCGTTCGGGCGCCAGCCGCGGGCGGTCTACCGCAACATGCAGCGCCTGGCGCAGGCGCTCTCGTTGCTCGATCCCGGCGCTGGTTGGGAGCGCGCGCTGGACGCCTTCGTCGACGACCTCGAGCGCGCTCGTGCGCGCAAGCTCGTGCGACGGCTCGGCGTGTTGCCCGGCGATCCGGACGACGATCACACGCTGGCCGAGGCTTGCTGGGACTTCCTGGCCCGGCGCAGCGTGGGCTATGACGAGTTCTTCTTCGATTGGTGGGGCGGGCCCGCCAGCAGCGCGCGGGCGCTCTCTTCGGCTCGAGCCCCGAGCTACGCCGCTGCGGAGTTCTCGGCGCTCAGGCGCCTGCTCGAGGGGCGTTCGCCGGCCGGCGCGGATCGGCTCGGGGAGCCCTATTTTCAGGGCGATGCGCCGTGCTCCCTCTTGATCGACGAGATCGAGGCGATCTTCTCCGCCGTAGCGGAGCGCAACGACTTCGGTCCTTTCGAGCAGAAGCTCGAGCGCATCCGCGAGCTCGGCGCGGCGACGGCCGTGGCCTCCTAGCTGGCTGCGTGCTACCTCGACGGCGTGAACAAGGAACGCCTGAAAGCGCTGCTCGCCGAGTACGGCCGGGTCGCGATCTGGACCTACTTCGTCTTGTTCGGCCTGGTGCTGACCGGCTTTGCCATCGCCATCTCGGCGGGAGTCGAGGTGGAGAGCGCGCAAGGGCACGCCGGAGTGCTCGGCGCGGCCTGGGTCGCCACCAAGCTGACGCAGCCGCTCCGCATCCTCGCGACGCTGGCGCTCACGCCGATCGTGGCGCGCGTAGGCGAGCGCTTGCGGCGCTCGAAGCCAGCGACGGGAGCGGACAACCCCGATTGACCGGGGTGAGTCACCGGTGTAACCACGACGCGTGGATCGTGGGACGACTGGTGGAGGCTTCTTTCGTTGGCTCGGGTTCTCCGTCGCGCTGCTGACGAGCTGTGCCGGCGGAGGTCCGCTCGCACCGGACGGAGAGCAAGAGTGGGCGTCGGTAGCGCCGGCGGACGACGGTAAGGGCGCGCCCGGGGGCAACAGGGCGGCCGAGCCGGCGAAGACGTCCGCGCCGCTCGTACGCCGAGCCCCTGACGAATTCGTGGTCCTCGACGCAGGTCGCGAGCCGCGCAGCGCCGTCCGCTATCGCTACCGCGCCGGCGAGTCGTCGACCGTGCGGCTGCGCATGAACCTGTCGATCGCCATGCTCGTGCAGGGGCGACGCGTGCGCTTGGGTCTGCCGACGCAGATGGACGTGCAGAGCGCGACGCTCCAGGTCGACGCGGTGGGCAACGCCCGGCGACTGCACCGCTTCACGCGCGCGAGCCTGTTCGACCTGAATACCTCCGGCTTCAGTCCGAGCGCCGACATGCGGAAATTCGCCGAGGATTTCACTTCTCGCGTCGAGCACATGGCCATCGAGGAGGTCGTGGACGCTCGTGGCGCCGTGGTCGAGACGACCGCCCGCTTCAGCGAAGACGCGGATCCGATGTTGCGCCAGAGCATCGGGGACCTCCAGGACGCGCTCGGCGAGTCGACCGTACCGTTTCCCGAGCAGCCGATCGGCGTGGGCGCACGCTGGCTGCGCAAGAACAAGATGCTCGAGGGCGGCGTGAGCTACGACCAGGAGGTGGTCACCACGCTCACCGCGCTCGACGGCGCGCGGGCCGAAACGACGGTCGAGCTCGTGCAACGCGCGCCGCGGCAGGAGTATGCGCTGCCCAACGGCACCCTGGCCGAGATCGAGGTGTCGGAGACCACGGCGCGCGGGACGAGCCGCGTGCAGCTCACGCCGTTCGCCGTCAAGGCACAGACTCAGGCGAGCGGCCGGCACGTCATGCGCTTCGGCGCGGAGAGCTTGTCGATCGAGACTTCGATGTCGCTCGAGCTCTCGACGCTGGGCAAGCAGCTCTAGCGCGTGAGGACGAAATCCGCGTAGTCGCCGACGCTCTGGCTGTTGGTCTGATCGCCGTCCGTCATCAGCCCTACGCCGAGCAGGTCGGGAACGTCGGCATTGGGGTCGCCGTCCTCGAAATGCTTGCGGAACTCCGCCTTGAGGTCGATCTCCTGGGTCTTCCACTCGTTCAGCGGTCCACCGGAGCGCAAGATGATGGTGTCCTGCGCCACGAACGGATTGCGCTTGCGATCGCAGACCTTGCCCACGGTTCCGACGGCGCTCCACACGTACTTCAGCGTGTACCAGCGCAGGCCGCGTTTCCAAGTCACGTAGATGACTGCCGCAGAGTCGCCCTTGCCGTCGACGCACTCGTCGCCGCCTTGCGGTAGGGTGACGGCTCGCCAGCTCCAGCGCAGCTTCTTGGCTCGCTCGCGATCCTCGTCAGCCAGCTGAAAGCCGAGCACGGCGGTCTTGAGTCCCGGTCGGTAGGCCCCGCGTAGGTGCGGCGGCGACGACTTCTTGAACAGCGTGTAGTAGTTCACCGGCCCCGACTTCTCCTCGATCAGCCGCCAGCGATCGACAGGCAAACCGAGCTCACCCGTGGACGCGGCCTGCGCCTTGCTCTTTGCGACTATCAGGATGATGGCGAATGCAGACAGAGCTAGCGCTGCCGCGAACTTGAGGACCCTCACGATGGGTCCCAGCCTAGCTGAGAACTTCGAGCGTGCATCCGAGATCGAGCCGTACTCGAAGTGTGGCATCGACCATCGCGCTTGGCATGGCTGCGATCTCGCTCGAAGCGACGTTCGCGGCCGCGCGTGTGGCGATCGTGTCATGCCGATCGCTCAGCGGTTCCGGGCGACCGGGCGTGGCTTTTTCGAGGCATGCTTCTGGCTGCGGATCAGCTTTCCGGCCTTGTACTCCTCGGACTTCGAGAGCTCGCCTTCCTCGTCGTAGTAGTTGAAGACGCCGTCCTTCTCGTCGGCCTTGTAAGCGCCGTCGAGCTCCTTGAGGCCGGTCGCTTGCCAGCGGATGGTCGGGCCGTCCTTGGCGCCGGCGGCGAACTGGATCTCCTCGAGCGGCGAACCGTCTTCTCGGAACGAGCGCCAGACGCCCACCTGAACATCGTTTGCGTACTTGCCCTCGCTGCGTTTGTTGCCGTTGGCGTGGAATGTGCGCGCGAAGCCGTGGCGCATACCGCCCACGTACTCGAGCTCTTCGCGCGGCTTGCCGTCGTCATGAAACTTCTTCGAGACACCGTGCTTCTTGCCTTCGCGGTACTCGACCTCCTCCAGACGCGCGCCGCCCTCGCCAAAGGTCTTGAACGCGCCGCTCTCCTTGCCGCCGCGGTACTCGCCTTCGGTCTGTTTGGTGCCACTCGGGTAGTGCCGGACGAAGTGCCCCTCGAGCAGGCCGTTCTGGTAGCGGCCCTCCTCGGCGATCGTTCCGGTGTCGTGCCACAGCGTGAAGCGGCCCTGCAGCTTGCCCCGGTAAAAGACCTCCGTGCGTGCCCGCTGCCCATTCTGGTGAAACGTGGTCTTCGGGCCATGCGCGATTCCACCTAGTTCACAGGCGACGGAATCGCCCGCAGGCGGGGCCGCCCCCTTGAGCTCGGCGCCGTCTGGGCAGGGCGTCTTGCTCGTCCACCACTCCACCGGCTGCGTGTCGGCTTCCGAGGAAGCGGGGGCTGGAGCCGGCGCCTGAGCCGGGCCCTGAGTTCCCGCGCAGGCCACGGTGCTGACGAAAAGGAGGGTCGATGTGAAGAGCTTGTAGGCCATGCCGACCATTTTGCCGGGCCCACATCCGCTTGAGAATCGGGGCTTTTCTCCGCCGATATCGCCAACTCTCTGCTCCGGTGCGACGGCCGCACACTGCTGCGCACGGAGGCGCCCGCGGGCAAGCGCCGAGGATCGCACGGGCTCAGGCCGACGCACGGAGTGCGCAGAGGTGCCGCGTGCCACGACAGCAGAACACAGCCGATTTTCTTGGCGAACGTACAGTGTCACGGTGAAACCAGCAGGTCGAAAAATGCTCGCGGCCTCGGTTTGGTCGCAACTGGCGCTGCGTCCCGCCGACCTTGGGGGGTGGGGAAGCGTTCGTTCGAGTGTGTGCTGATGATGGCAGTGATGGCGGCCTGCTCGCGGGAGCTGGCGCCGCCGGACCCGCGCGTGGCGCCAGCGCTCCGCTTCGAGCCGGCAGTCGAGGCAGACGCCGTGACGCCCGTAGTGCGTCTGAGCGTCGCCGCCTGGGAGGACCCCGCCACGCTGCGTCTCTTTCGCGACGAGCTCAGCGAGTATCACCTGGGACGTATCCGCGCCGACGAGCTGCCGGGCACGCTGCTGGAACGCGAGGTTCCCACCATCGCCTTCGCGACCTCGGGACACTCGACCAGCGCACCGCTCGAGGTCCTGGCTCCGGGCATCTATTCGCTGGCCAGCGCCGAGCACGGTCTGATCGGCTCCTTCGCCGTCGACGGGAGCGTCCCACCGCCGCTCCTCACCCGGCTGTGGCCGCCGCCCGGAGCTGCGGGCAACGTCGGGATCTATTGCGGGGAGCGCGCGCCCGCCGAGCCGCTCGACGTCGTGCTCGAACCCGCGGGCGTCGCTGGTCGACTCACTCCGGGCGCGAGCCTCGATGCTCTCTTCGCCGAACGCTGCCTGCGCCTCGAGCTCGCGGAGGCGCTGCCGCCCGGGGCCGTGGCGCTGCCACCGCCGCTCACCTGGGACGTGTTGCTCGATCCCAGCCCCTGGTTCGGCAGCGAGCCAGGCACGGCGATCGTGCCCGACTGCGTCGAGGCGGAAGTCGAGCTCGGCGCGGCGTGCGGCGACGTGGGCGACGACCGCGTTTCGCTGCGCGCGAACCAGCCGCTGCTGATCCTTTTTCGTGAACCGAGCCCGGCGCTGGTGGTGCTGGACGCAGCGGGACGGAGCAACGTGCAGAGCGGCCTGCCTCCGGCGTCCGAGCTCTGGCTCGCCGGTGAGACGCTCGACAGCGCTGGGCGAGTCACTGCCTTCCGCGAGCTCATCACCACCAAGGCCGCGGTGGCTCGAGTCGTGATCAACGAGCAGCTGGCGAACGCCGCCGGCAGCGAACCGGCCCAAGAGTGGATCGAGCTCGTCAACGACGGCACCGCCGCCGTCGACCTCGCCGGCTATCGGCTGGAGGACGGAGGCGGGAGCGTGACGCTGCCGAGCCATGTGCTCGCTCCGGACGAATTCGCCGTCCTGGTCAGCGCGGATTACGTGCCCGACCCGGCGCTGGACGTCGTGCCCGCCGCGCCGGAAGTGCTGCTCGTGCTGCCGTCTCTGGGCAAGAACGGGCTATCGAACAGCGGCGAGCTGCTGCGTTTGTTCGACGCCGCAGGCAGCCTGGTCTCGAGCTTTCCGGCCGTGAAATCGAGCGCGGCCGGCGTCAGCGTCGCCCGTCGTACGCCCGACAGCGCCGACGGCGACGTGGCCGCGTTCGCAGCCCATGCGTCGCCCGGAGCGTCACCGGGCGCGCCCAACACTCTCGCCGACTAGGTCCCCGAGATGGTCATGGTGGCGACGCGGATGGTCGGCGCCGCCGTCGACGTACGGAGGACGAGATCGTTGCCCACGGCGTCGATGCCTTTGAGCATGGCGTCGAGGGTGGAGGAGATGGTGACCTCGCTGACCGGGAACGCGAACTTGCCGTCCTCGATCCAGAAGCCGCTCGCGCCGCGCGAGAAATCACCGGTCACCGGGTTGAAGCCGAAACCCATGAGGTCCGTGACGTAGAGGCCACGCTTGGTGGAGGCGAGCACCTCCTCGGGGGGAAGCGTGCCGGCCTGCAGAATGAAGTTGGTGGTGCTGGCGCCGATGCTGCCGCCGCCGCGCGCCGCCGACGCCGTGGAGGCGCGGCCGAGCTTGCGCGCGCTGTACGAGTCGAACAAGAAGCTCTTCAGCACGCCGTTCTCGACCACGACGTTGCGCCGGGAGCGCAGCCCCTCGCCGTCGTAGGGGCGCGACCCCGGTGCGCGCGGGATCAGCGGATCGTCGACGATGGTGATGCTCGGCGCCGCGACCTCGGTGTTCTCTCGCTCGAGCAGGTAGCTCGATTTGCGGAACAGGGCGCCGCCCAGGATGCAGCCGCCGAAGCTGCCGAGGATGGAGCGCGCCACGTCGGGATCGAAGACGATCGGCGCCTCGCAGGTCGCGACCTTGCGCGCGCCGAGCTTGGCGACCGTGCGCCGTGCAGCCTCGCGACCGACCGCGACCGGGTCCTCCATCTGTGCGGCGTGGCGGTGCGCGGTCCAGTAATGGCCGCGGCGCTTCTTGCCACCTTCGTCCTCCGTGACCGGAGCCACCGAGAGCGAGGCGTAGGTGCCGCGGAGCAGCCCGGAGAAGCCGCTCGAGAGCACGACGGCGCTGATGCCGTCGGTGCGGGCAAAGTTCGCGCCTTCGCTGAGCGTGATGCGGGGATCGAAGTCGAGCGCGGCCTGCTCGGCGCTCGTGGCCCTGGCGATCGCCTGGCCCGCGTCGATCGCGCCCACGCTGGCGTCGAAGAGGTCGAGATCGGGGTGAGGCGGCGAGCAGAGCAGCGAGGGGTCTGCCGGTCCGGCGAAGGGATCGGGCTCGCTCAGGGTGACGAGCGAGAGCGCGTCTTCGACACAGCGCTCGATGCCGTCACGGCTGAGGTCGCTGGTGCTGGTGATGGCGACGCGCTGGTCCTTGATCACCCGCAGCGAGACGCTGTGGTGCCCGGCTTCTTCGACCAGCTCGGGCTTGCCCAGCCGCACGCGCACGCTGAGCTCGAAGCCGCCGCGCGCGCCGGCTTCTGCCACGTCGGCGCCGGCCTTGCGGGCTCGATCGACGAGCTCGCTAGCGAGCGCCAAAAGGTCGCTTTCCGATCGTTCGGCCATGGCCCCCTTCTTAGCAGTTTCCCGGGCCCTCAGCCTCGGCGGCCCAGGCGCCTCAGCACCGAGGCCGCGTACAGCGCCGAAGCCAGGGTCACCAGGGCCGCCCACAGCACGGCCCAGCCCAGGGAGCTGCCGGCCAGTGGTTCCGTCCCGAAGTCACCGTGGAACTGCGCGTAGGTCGCCTTGACGGCGAGGCGTGGCAGCCCCGCCAGGAGCACCAGGAGCCCGAGGGCGGTGGGAACGATCGCGAGCCGGGCCACCTCCAGCGTGCGCTGGGAACGAGCGTGCTGGGCCGCAGCGAGGAATCCTGCGGGCACGCTGGCCAGGGCCAGGGACAGGGTGACCAGGTTGAGCGCCGAGAAACGGCGGGCGCCCTCGACCGCGTAGAAGTAGGCCCACGCCGGCTCGAAGATCAGGAAGTAGCCACACGCCGGCACGTACACGAGCAGCGCAAAGAGCAGCACCACCCCGAGCGAGGGCGCTGCCAACCGCCCGCCGGCGCCGCCCGCGATGTCGTCGCGGGCCGCCCAGGCGAAGGCGACGCCCAGCGTGAAGCCGACGAGCGGGATGAGTGGCGCGGGCACCGGCAAAAGAGAGCACAGAATGCGGCAGTCGACGAGAGAGGCCGCATCGGTTAAACCCTGCGCGATGGACCAGCAAGGCCTGCGCGAGCTCCTGGAGCAGGTTCGCTCCGGGGAAACGGAGCTGGAGACGGCGCTCCGAGCGCTGGAGCAGCTGCCTTTCGCCGATCTCGGCTATGCCCGCGTCGACCACCACCGCGCTCTGCGCCAGGGGGTCCCCGAGGTCATCCTGGGAGCCGGGAAGACGGCGGAACAGATCGTGGGCGTGGCCCGCCGACTGCAGCAGGTCGGGGAGAACGTGCTCATCACCCGGCTCAACCCCGAGCTGGCGCAGGCAGTGCTCGAGGCGATGCCGGAGCTCGTCTACTCCGCGATGGGACGAACGGCCTCGCTGGTCCAGCGGCCGCCCATCCCGCGCGAGGGCCCGCCGGTGGCCGTGGTCACGGCCGGCACCAGCGACATCCCGGTCGCCGAAGAGGCGCTCGAGACGCTGCGCCTCTCCGGGGTTCCCACGCAGACCGTCTTCGACGTCGGCGTCGCCGGACTGCACCGCTTGCTCGCCAGCATCGAGACGCTGAGCCGGGCGCGGGCGCTCATCGTCGTCGCCGGCATGGAGGGCGCGTTGCCCAGCGTGGTCGGTGGCCTGGTTGCCGCGCCAGTCATCGCCGTCCCCACCTCGATCGGTTACGGCACCGCGTTTGGTGGCGTGGCCGCGCTGCTCGGCATGCTGACGAGCTGCGCTTCGGGCATCACGGTGGTCAACATCGACAACGGCTTCGGTGCCGCCATGGCCGTCATTCGTATGCTCGAGGCCGAGCGCCGGAAAGAGGCGCGCTGAGCATGGGCAAGCATCACCATCATCACGGTCACGATCACGATCATCACGATCATCACGACCACGACCACGACCACGACCACGACCACCATCATCACGATCACGGGCACCACCAGCACGGACACGACGTGGTGATTCAGGCGCCGGACACGGCGCTCGCCGAGAAGCACCGCAGCGCGCTCGAGCGCGGCGCAGGGCGCAACAAGGTGCTGTTCTTCGACATGGAGAGCGGGATCGCCGGCGACATGACGATCGCCGCGCTGGTCGATCTGGGCGTGCCGTTTTCAATCGTCGAGGAGGCCGTACGGGCTCTCGGGCTGTCGGGCTATGCGCTCGAGCTCGCCCGGGCCTCGGCTGGTGCCATCGGCGCGAGCCACTTCGACGTGAAGGTGCAGGCGGACCAACCGCACCGCCACTACCGCGACATCGACGCGATGATCGCTCGAGCGCCCCTCGACCCGCCGACCAAGGCTCTGGCGCAAAAGATCTTCCTCAAGCTCGCCGAAGCCGAGGCCGAGGTCCACCGTACGAGCCTCGCCGAGGTGGCGTTCCACGAGGTGGGTGCCGTCGACTCGATCGTGGATGTCGTGGGCGCGGCAGCTTGCCTGAGCTTTCTCGAGGCCAGAGTCATCGCCACCCCGGCGCCGCTCGGGCGGGGGCACGTTCATTGCGCCCACGGCACGCTGCCGTTGCCGGCGCCTGCGGCGCTGCTCTGCCTGCGCGGCGTGCCAACGGTCGACTCGGGTCTCGACGTCGAGCTCGTCACGCCCACGGGGGCCGCGATCGTGGCGACCGTGGCGGAGAGCTTCACGGCGCGCTGGCC
>DATLIL010000940.1:0-3969 GCA_035539475.1 Polyangiaceae bacterium | reverse complement strand
GCGCCGGAGGCTCGTCGGGATCGGCGGCGGGCGGCAGCGCCGGCACGGGCCTGGGGGGAAGCGCCAGCGGCGGGCTCCCCGCAGCCGGCTCCGCGGGCACCACCGCGGTGAGCGGGAGCAGCGGCAGCGGCGGCAGCGGCGGGATGATCCCGCCCGGTACCGCGCTGCTCGAGCGCATGCGCATGAGCGACGTGACGGTGCCCGAGGGAGTGAAGGAAGGCGTCGACAACTGGCGCATCTGGGGCACCGACTCGCTCCACGTCGCGCCGGTGTACGTGTCTCCGCTCGGGAGCTGCGAGACGCTGGTCTGCTTCACCACGGATTCGGGCGGCGCCGTCACGGCGCGCGTCGCGCGGCTGGACGCGAACGACGTGCTGGTCGGCGCGGTGCTCGATATCGGTCCCGGGCTCGAGTGTCGCGGCGTCGCGGGCGGTCCTGACGGGCAGTTCGCCGCGCTGCTGTGGGACGACGCGGCCGACAAGATCTTCGTGCGCAGCTTCGATCTCAGCGGCGCTCCAGGTTTCGACACCGAGCTCGTCAACGCCGACAACACGCCCGACGACTTCGGCATCGGTGAGAGTCGCTTCGAGTACGGGGCCGGACGCTACGGCGCCTACTATCACGTGCACTCGACTTCGGGTCACGAGGGCGACTCGCTCAAATGGGTCGACGCCACGAGCGGCATGGAAGACACCGAGTGGGCGTGGGGCTGCTCGCACAGCATGAGCAACGCTCTGCGCTACCACCCGACGCTCGATCAGTTCACGTCGAGCTGCGTGACCGACTGCTACCCCGGCACCGGCGACGGCGACTTCGAGGTCGTGAGCATCGGCGGCCTGTACATGGATGGCGGCGATAGCAAGGTCATCGACATGGACGCCGGCTGCAACGGCAGCATGGCCGGAGAGCTAGGAACGCTCGCGCTCGCGCCAAACGGCTTCAAGGTCGTCTTCAACGGCCACCAGGCGCCGGCGACCCTGGGCCAGAACTCGTACGACGAGAGCACGATGAATCAGGACATCGGCTTCTCGTCGATCGCGGGCGATCTCACTCCGAGCCAGGTGGTCTGGCTGACCAGCACGCCCGAGCTCGACGAGGCCGACTCCTCGATCGTGCCTTTCGCGCCGATGGGGGAGGCCGCCGAGACGTACCTCGTCGGCTGGTCCGAGCCCGGCGACACCATGGTCTACAAGCTTGGCCGCATCGACGCCGCCGGAGCCTTCGTCGAGGGGCCGATCGACGCCACGGCGGCGGCGCAGTGGGGCCGGCGGGACGACCCGTTCAGGTCCCACAAGAACGGCGACGCCATCTGGGCCTGGTTCGACGATCCCGGCAGCTCCACGCTGCACGTCGCGCGTGTTCTCTCCGGAAACGCCTGCACGCCGTGAGCGCGCGGAAGGGTCAGCTAAGTAACTCTCAGGAGTGTTCTCGGGCGCTGTCACGTTTTGTACAGAACACTGCCAAAACGGGACATTTCCCGCGGGAAACCGAGCTGCTCAGCTTGAGCAACGCCGCTGCGCAAGCTGCTCTAGTTGCGCAACGTCGAGGAGCGACCGTTCAGCGACCTGGCATTTAATGCCGGTGATCGCGCGTTTTCGCAGACGGCACACCCGTTGCAGAAGTCGCCAGCAACTCAATGGCGATTCGCTCCCAGCTCCTCAAACACGCTCTGCTCGGTTTTCTCGTAGCGCTGCCCGGCTCCGCTTTCATGAGCGGCTGCACCACCGGTGAGTTCGAGGTTGGAGATGAGGAGGAGGGCAGCCTCGCGACCACCCAGGAAGCCCTGACCTATACCACACTGTGGGAGGACAACTTCGACGGCAGCTCGCTGAACCGCGCCAACTGGAACGTGCAGACGTCGTGGGACGAGCGCGCCTGTCGCTCGGACAACAACCGCTTCAACAACGAGATCCAGTCGTACGTCGACGACGAGAGCTGCGGCTCCACCGGCAACATGTGCGTCAGCGGTGGCACGCTGAAGCTCGTGGTGCGACACGAGCCTACGGCGATCGAGGGCTGCAACGGGTACTGGGCGAACTACTCCTCGACCCGCCTCAACTCCAAGGGCAAGAAGGAGTTCAACACGACCCAGGGCCAGCAGGGCATCCGCATCGAAGCGCGCATCAAGATGCCGGCAATCGTGGCCGGTAGCTGGCCGGCGTTCTGGACCCTCGGCAACGACATCAAGCAGTGGCCCATCCTCGGCGGCGATACGAACGACTGGCCCGACGCCGGTGAGATCGACATCGCCGAGGTCGGCTACGCCTGGAACTCCGGTAACGATACGCTGGCCACCGTGCACTACGGCACGAACAACTACAGCAGCTGGGACGGTGAGTTCCTCTCGTCGCGCAGCGGCGGCCAGACCGGCATCACCTCCAACGCCTGGATCACCTATGCGGCGGAGTGGCGGCCCGGCAGCATGACCTGGTTCAAGGACGGCGTGCAGTTCGGGTTCAAGGACTTCGGCGACATGCCGAACCACGACTTCGAGCACCCGCACTTCATCCTGCTGAACTTCGCCATGGGCGGAGCGGGCGGTACCACTTCGACGCCCAACTCGGCGCTGTTCCCGAGCGCCGCGAGTTACACGGCGCAGCAGGTCATGGAGATCGACTACGTCAAGGTGATGGCGATCAACAACGACGCCCCGCAGAACTACGCCTTGAACAGCACCGTGCAGGCCGAGGCCGGCACGCAGGTCGGCACGCAACTCGAGAACGGCAACACCACCGTCGGCTTCTTCGACGGCGGCGACAGCATGTGCTTTTCCAACGTGACCATGAACGGCATCACGGGTCTGAACATGCGCATCGCCTCTGCCAACGCCGGCGGCGTGGTCGAAGCGCGGCTGGGCTCGCCGACGGGCACGCTGATCGGCTCGCACACCGTGGCGGCGACGGGTGGCTGGACCACCTGGGCCGACCGCAGCATGACCGTGTCGGCGCAGACGGGCGTGCAGACGCTGTGCCTCAAGGGTGCGGGCACGACCGCGGGCATCATGAACATCGACCAGTTCGTCCTGACCGGCGGCGGTGGCTGCACGCCGACGACGTGCACGGCGCAGGGCAAGAACTGCGACACCATCCCGGACGGCTGCGGCGGCACGCTGAGCTGCGGCTCCTGCACCGCCCCGGCGACCTGCGGCGGCGGCGGTACGGCCAACGTCTGCGGCACCAGCACGAGCTACAGCGTGAATAGCCAGGTGCAGGCCGAAGCCGGAGTGCAGACCGGCACTCAGCTCGAGAACGGCAACACCACGGTCGGATACTTCGACGGCGGTGACAGCATCTGCGTCGCCAACGTCAACATGGCCGGCGTCACCGGCTTGAACATGCGCATTGCTTCTGCCAACGCCGGCGGCGTGGTCGAAGCGCGCCTCGGCTCGGCGACGGGCACGCTGATCGGCTCGCACACGGTGGCGTCGACTGGCGGCTGGACCACCTGGGCCGACCGCAGCATGAGCGTGTCGGCGCAGACGGGCGTGCAGACGCTCTGCCTCAAGGGTGCGGGCACCACGGCCGGCATCATGAACATCGACTTCTTCACGCTGACGGGCGGCACCGCCGACACGCAGGTGCCGACGACTCCGGGCAGCCTGGCGTCGTCGAACATCACGTCGAGCGCGATCACCCTGAGCTGGGGCGTCTCCACGGACAACGTCGGCGTCACGGGCTACCGCGTGTACCGCGGCACGACCGACCTCGGCACGACGACGGCGACGAGCTACACGTTCACGGGTCTGACGGCGAGCACGGCTTACACGCTGAAGGTGAGGGCCTTCGACGCCGCTGGCAACCTCTCCGGCGAGGCTTCGACCTCCGCGACGACCAGCGCGCCGCCCTCGGACACCACGGTGCCGAGCACGCCCGGTGGCCTGGCGACGTCGAACATCACGTCGACGGCGATCACGATGAGCTGGAGCGCCTCGACGGACAACGTGGGCGTGACGGGTTACCGCATCTACCG
>DATLIL010000939.1:0-4931 GCA_035539475.1 Polyangiaceae bacterium | reverse complement strand
GACCAAGGAGAGCCTGCAGAACGCGCACGACCAGCTGAAGCAGCTCGACAGGTTCAAATCGGAGTTCTTCGCCAACATCACCCACGAGCTGAAGACGCCGCTGACCATGATGCTGGCGCCGCTCGAGCTCCTGATCGACGGCGAGCTCGGCAACGTCTCGGAGGCTCAGCGCTCGACCTTCCAGTCGATGTTGAAGAGCGGCATGAAGCTCCTGCGCCTGATCGGCGATCTACTCGACCTGAGCAAGCTCGAGGAGTCACGGCTGCGTCTGCGCGTCGAGCAGCACGACCTGGTGGCCTACCTGCGCTCGCTGCTGGCGCAGGTGGAGGTGCTGGCGCAGCGCAAGGGCCTCAAGCTCGTGTTCGACACGGACGTCGAACGCTGCGACGTCTGGTGCGACCTCGAGCGCATGGAGCGCATCTTCATCAACCTGCTCTCCAACGCGAACAAGTTCACGCCGCCGGGCGGAACCGTCAGCGTGCGCCTGCGCGACGAGGGTGAAGCCGTTCGCGTCGAGGTACGGGACACGGGCATCGGCTTCCCCCAGGAGATGGCGGAGAAGCTCTTTCGTCGTTTCTTCCAGGTCGACATGGCCGGCACACGCAAGTTCGGCGGAACGGGCATCGGCCTCGCGCTGGCCAAGGAGCTGCTCGAGCTCCACGGCGGCCAGATCGAGGCGCGCGGCGAGCCCGGGGTCGGCGCCAGCTTCAGCGTGCGCCTGCTCAAGGACCGCGAGCACTTCAGCCCGGACGTGCTCGATCGCCGCGCCGCGCGCGCGGAGCGTCACGACGGCCAGCGCGCCTCCGACCGCGGCCTCGCCGATCTGCAGGTCAACGCCCTCGATCGCTTCCGCCTGATCGACATCGACGAAGCAACCGAGCAGCGTGTGGTGGAGCGCGACCCGGACGAGGACCTACGTCGCTACAGCGTGCTGGTCGTGGAAGACACGCCCGACATCATCCGCGTGATCCGCCTGGCCCTGCACCACGACTTTCGCGTTCTGGCGGCCTCCGACGGCGCGCGCGGCTTCGACCTGGCGATCAAGCACAGGCCCACGCTGATCATCACGGACCTGATGATGCCCGAGGTCGACGGCCTGGAGCTGACCCGCCGCTTGCGCGCCGACGCTCGCACCAAGCACACCCCGATCGTGATGTTGACGGCTCGTGGCGCCGTCGAGGACCGCGTCACGGGACTGCAGACCGGCGTGAACGCCTACCTGGCCAAGCCCTTCGCGGCCAAGGAGCTCGTCTCGACGGTCCGGTCACTGCTCGCCTCGCAGGAAGCGACCGCCGACATTCTGCTGACGCAGCGCATGGACTCGCTGGAGACGATCGCGGGCGGGCTGGCCCACGAGATCCTGAATCCGCTCAACTACGTCAAGAACGCCATGGGCCTGGTGCAGAGCGACCTCGAGAAGGTGCTCGCCGGCGGCTCTGCGCCGGATATCGCCAAGCTGCGCAAGCTGTTCGACGTGGCCGAGACGGGCGTGCGTCGCATCGCGGGGACCGTGGACCTGATGATGCGCTACAGCCGCGAAGGTTACAGCCGTGAGCCCCAGCCCCACGACGTCTTCGCCGCGATCCGGGACATCGTGGGCCTGGTCTTGCCGACGGTCACCCATCGGGTCGAGGCGGAGCTCGAGCTCGAAGGCGACGGCTCCGTGCACTGCGTGCCCGAGGAGCTCAACCAGGCGTTGACCAACCTGATTCAGAACGGCCTGGAAGCCGTCGCGGCGGACGGCAGCGGGCGGCTCGAGATCCGCGCCACTGGCGATGCCCGCGGCCTGACGCTCTGGATCAAGGACAACGGCGTCGGCATCGCGCCCGAAGCGCAGGCGCGGATCTTCAGCGCCTTTTACACGACCAAGGACGTCGGGCGCGGCATGGGCATGGGCCTGACCATCGCCTACCGCGTGGTGAGCGCGCTGAAAGGCACGATCAACGTCAGCAGCAACCCCGGCGCCGGCAGCGAGTTCGTGCTCTGGCTACCGCGCGGCAACGAACGCCTGTCGAGCGCGCCGGCTCCCGCTCCGCGCGCCGTGCTCGACGAGCAACGCGCCTGACGGATTACTCGGAGGTGACTTCGCTGACCGTCATGCAGCCGTAGGGGTTACACGCACGGCCGTTCGGAAAGGTGCGCTCGTACGCCGTCGCGACCTCGACGACGTGCGCCCTGACGTCGTCCGCATCCGAGGTCGCCGTCACCTCGAAGCGATCGCCCACGCCGGCAATCGAGGCAGCCAGCTGCCAGTTCACGTAAAGCTCACAAGAGTCGGTCTGGCATGACACGGCCGCGATCACGAAGGCCTTCTCGTTGCCCTCGGGGAGATTCTGGTCGTGCTCGACTCGCGGCTCGTCGAGGCGGAACTCATCGCAGTCGTCGTTGGCGCACAGCCTGACCGTGAGCGGCTCGAAGCCTCCCCCTCCGGACAGCGGTAAGAGCATCTCGTGAGTCGGCCGGCAGCCGACCAACGTGCACGTCCTACTCTCGTCGTCTGCGCCACACGAAAGCACCAGCGCCGCCCCAACAAACCAAAAGCTTCGCATCCGAAGTCCATGCTCACCCATGCCGGCTACTGTAGCAGCGCCTGGTTTCAGGGTGCACGGGCAGAGAAATGCCGGGCGAGCGCTTTCACGAATGCCGTGACCTCGCCGCGCTGAAACGCCGTCTTGCGACCGAACACGCTGACCGGGCGCGACAGCCCGGGTAGGCCGGCGATGGACGACTTCGGCACTGACATGGCTCGCGCGATGCCGATGGGGACGAGCCCGAGAGCGAAACCGGCGCGGGCGAGCTGCACGACGGCGGGAAACGACTGCAACGTGTGCGCCACTTCGAGGCGAAGACCACGCTCCCTGGCCAGGGCCTGCAAGCCGGGCTCGAGCGCTCGCCAGGTCGCCGAGTTCGGCTCGATGCTCCAGACGCGCAGCGTTTGCCCGCGGCGCAGCGCCGGTCGGCCCTTGCCGCCAACGAGGACCATGGGCTCGTGGCCCAGCGCCTCGCTCAGCAGATCTGGCGCGAGATCTGCCGCCCCCGCCGCCAGCGCGAGCTCGTACTCACCCGCGCGCACGAGATCGACCGCTACCGGGCTGCGGTGCGCGCTCAGAACGAGCTCGAGCCCTGGCACGTCGGCGAGCGCAGCCCCGAGCAAACGTGGCGCCCACGAAGCGAGTAGCGACTCCGACACCCCGAGCGCGATGCGTGCCGGCCCAGGGCGTCGATCGAGGGAGCGCTTGAGCTCGGCCAGCAGTGGCTGTGTCCGCAGAACGAGCTCCTGACCTCGCGCCGTCAGCGTGACGCCGCGCCGACCACGAAGCACCAGCACCTCGCCGAGCTCCCGCTCGAGCGCGTCGATGCGCTTGCTCACCGCTGACTGGGTGACGCGCAGGCGCGTCGCGGCCCGCGTCATCGAGCCTGTTTCCGCGAGCAGCAGCAGCGTTTCCAGGTTTGCCGTAACCATTCCTGTTTGGAATATAATCTATTCCTAGCATTCTCGTGGTTCAATGCTGGGACCGCGTTATCCGTAGGTCATGCTTCACCTCGCGCTGCTGATCCTGGCCGTGCTCGCGACATCGACCCTCTCCGGCGCGCTGGGCATGGGCGGCGGCATCGTGCTCATGGCCCTGCTCGCGGCGCTCTTGCCAGCTCCTGCCGCGGTGGCGCTGCACGGCGTGATCCAGCTCGGCACGAACCTGACCCGCGCCCTCCTGCTCCGGAGCGCCGTCGATCGCCCGACGGTGGCCCGCTACGTGCTCGGCAGCGCCGGCAGCGTCCTGGTCTTCGCAAGTTTGGCCTTCGTCGTCGAGCGCACGACCTTGTTTCTGGGCCTGGGCACCATCGCCGTCGGCGCCACACTCCTGCGGCGCTACGCAGGGCCGGAGATCTTGAAGCGCCTGTCGTTGCGCTCGCCCTCCGTGGGCGTGGCGTGTGGTGCGCTGGTGACGAGCGCGCATCTGACCGCCGGCGTCGCCGGCCCCTTGCTCGACGTCTTCTTCCTCGAGACGACGCTCAACCGGCAAGCCGTGGTCGCGACCAAGGCCGCGACGCAGGCGCTGAGCCACGGCATCAAGCTCGTCTATTTCGTCGCGCTGGCCCCCGGCGCGCTCTCGAGTCTCTCGCTCTCCGGCTACGTGCTCGTCGCGGCCGCGGGCCTGGCCGGCACGGCGCTCGGCACTGCTCTGCTCGAGCGACTCAGCGAGGCGAGCTTTCGCAGGCTGACGCAAGCCGCGGTCCTCGTCCTCGGCGTCTTCTACCTCGGTCGCGGGGTGTGGGAGCTTTCCGGAGAAATATCGCGCGCCCGCGACAACCCCCTTGGCAAGGACGCGATTGAGTCGTGTTCTAGGCTCGAGGGAGAGCGCGCTCGATGAAGACAAGCCTTCTCGTACTTTGCAACGTCCTCGGTATCAGCTTGGTCGCGGCTTGCTACAGCGCCGGGGGAGACGACGACTCCGGCGGCGGTCGGGCTGGCTCCGTGAGCAGCGCCGGTAGCGGAGGCACGGAAAGCAGCGGCGGAGGCAGCGACGGAGGAAGCGGCGGGACACGCCCCGGAACGGCCGGGTCGTCGACAGCGGGCAGCTCGAACGACGGTGGTTCCAGCGGCACCTTCTCGCGTGGCGGGAGCTCGAGCGGCGGCGATTCCAGCGCCGGAACCTCGAGTGGCGGTAGTGGAGGCGTGAGCGACCCGGCCTGTGCCAGCATCGACTCCGAGGGCTTTTTTCCGGATTCGGCCTGCTCTGGCGCCTGCGCTGACGACTGCGACACGATCGACGACGGCACTGTGCGCTACGCCTGCGGCTGCTCGAATGGTTGCCCCTGCGGCCTGGTCTGCGGCAGCTACGAGATCGCGCCGGGGATCACCACGTCGATCTGCATGCGCTAGAGTTCCGCGCGATGCTGACGACCACCAGGCCGCTTGCCCTGGCCTCGCT
>DATLIL010000938.1:0-8797 GCA_035539475.1 Polyangiaceae bacterium | reverse complement strand
GGCGGCGCAGGCACCGGCGGAACGACAGGCACGCCTTCGTGCATCGAGGGTGAACCCGTCAGCGTCGACGTACGCGCCTGGGGCGCGACGTTTACCGGCGTCTACTTGAACGCGGGCGACTCGGTGCAGATCAGCGCCACGGGCATGTGGCTGGGCAAGAGCGGCGAGACGGGGCCGGATGGCTCGGGCAGCGGCCCCGAAGACTGTCCCGCCGGTGCTCTGGTCGCGCGTATCGCCAAGTTCCACCAGCGCACGTGCATCGGCGCCGACGGTTCTTTCACCGCCGAGCGCCCGGGCTACGTCTGGCTCTACCAGAGCGACGGCGGCGATGCCGTGCAGAGCAGCGGCATGGTCCAGGCGACGCTCAGCGGCGGTCACTGCTCGACGCTGCCACGAGAGGGCATGCACCCGGTCGGAGCAACGCTCACCGCCGAGCAGCGCGCCGAGTACGCAGCGGTGTGCGGCCGTGAAGGCATCGAGGTCTACTTCGAGGCGGAGAAGCCAGATGATCCGATCGTGCAACGCTACGTCGGCGAGTACATGGGCGGCGATGCGCTGGCGTGGCTCGAGAACATGAACGTGGAGGCGTGTGCGACGTTCTACGGATCGGCGGAAGCCTACACGGCCGCCTTCGGCAGCGGAGGGCGCAGCCTGGCGCACTACATTCACGACGGTACGTTGTGGGACGCGGTCGAACGTCCCTTTTTCAACTTCGTGCTGCAAAATCCCATGGCCGAGCTCATCGTGTCGCAGCCCGACTACGGCCCGATGGGAGGCATCCCCGTCTCGATCAATCACGAAGCGGGACACTTCATCGCGCCCGATGGCGGCGAGGGCACGCTGCCCAAATGGCTCGGCGAGACCTACGCCGAGCTCGCTCCGTCGAACCGTGGCTTCGCTGACTCGTTCTATCACTCCATCGACAATCCCGAGAGCCCGCGCTTCGGCGGCGAGTGGATGTGGTGCGACGGCACCTTCGGCGGACCGACGTTCGTCAGCTGGATCGACACGCAGCATCCCGGCTTCATCCACGCCCTGACCGACGCCGCGCTCGAGCTCGGCGGCGACGGGACCTGGCCGGGCTCGCAGGTCTTGTTCCAGGAGCTCACGGGCGTGACCTTCGACGAGCTCTGGCAGGGCTACGCCGACGCCTACGGCATCAGCGGAGAGCGGACCGTCGCGGACTGTCTGGATCCGCCCGAGTGAAGGCTCAGTTCGTGCTGAGCTCGATCGGAAAGGTGACGACGACGATGCCGCTCTCGGGCTGAGGGAACGTCAGGCCGCTGAACACCCTGACCACGCAGTTCACGACGGAAGCGTCGTTCAGCGACGAACCCCCATTCGCGGCCGTGGGAACCGAGCCGTCGCGGCCGATGACGAACTTCGCTGTTATCTGCCCTGCGAGTGTGGGGTTTCTCAGCAGGCCCTGCTCGTAGCAGAGCCTGATCCTGCCGAAATTCTGGCGCACGATGCGCTTCACGACCTCCGGCGGCAGCTTTCCGGACACCGTCATGGCGCCCGATTTCACTCTTGGCACGGTGCGCGGGCCCCACGGCGTACCGTTCTTGTTCGTCGCGGGGATCGGCGGCGGTGGATCAGCGGGCAGCGCGCTGACGGCATCGTCCGCGACCACCTCACCTGACGCTCCCTCGAGGACGGCGTCCCATTTCCCGAGGGCGTCCGCCGAGTCGCCCTTCGATTCGGCGCACTCGGCCGCGTCGCGAGCCGGCACCGCCAGGCGTGCACCATCCATCATTGTCACCCCGGAGCCCTCGCTGGACACATACGCGAGATCCGCGGGACTTTCGCTGATGACGAAACTCTGCCCGCCAGGGATCGCTCCCACGAGGTAGCGCGACGACGCGAGCTCCGCCACGAGACGGACCCCTTTCTTACACGACACACGCCCGCCACGCGGAGCGGCCTCGTTCTTCGCCGGCGGCACCCCGTAGCGCTTGTTGGTTGCGGGCTGGGGCGAGCTCTTCGGCTCTTTCGCCGAAAGTCGGGCGGCGTCGACCCACCCGGCGACGTGCTGATAGCGAACGCGTGCGCGCTGCCCGCGGCGCTCGAGCTCCACTACCTTGATCGGCTTCCCGTCGGCGAGGGCGAGTGATGCGCTGGCGGGGCTGCTTTCCGCGGCAGAAATCGGCACCGGCGTGTTCCCCGAGAGCCACAGGAATCGGTCCTTGCCCGACGCCAGAAACGCCGCCGGTGCCTGCGTGCGCAGAACACCGTCCGCATCCTGCGTGAGCGAGAGGTCCGCGCAAGAAACCTCCAGGGTGCGTGCGCCGTCGTCGAGCGCGACGGCCGTATCACCCATCACGGGAGTCACGACGAACTTCCCGTCCTTGACGGCCTGGATGCGGAGGGGAGTGCTTGCACTCGGGTAGTAGACGCCGCCAAAGGCGAGCCAGTGCCTCGCATACAGCAGCGCCGCCGTTTTCGTTTCGTCACCCTGCCAGGCGAACCCGCGCAGCACGGTCGCCGTGGGCAGCCGGATCTCCACGAAGGCCGCGCCTTCGGCGCCGAGAGACAGGGACATCTGACCGCCGGCTACCCTGGCGAACGAGGGGCCACCCGCGAGCACTCCGAGAGCGACGCCGTCGCGCGGGGAGCCCTCGAGCTCGCACACGGCGCCTGCTGGTCGTGTCAACGCCGTGAGCCCGGCTGGCTCCGGCGGGAGGGCGGGCTCGGCTGGAGGAACCTCGACGCGCACGGGCTTCGGGGCGGTCGGGGCCGAGGTCGCAGGTGTGTGGGGGGAGCAGCCAGCGACCAAGAGGAGCAGCCAGACGAGTGGGCGCATGCTCCCCCGTACCATCGACCCACAAACGGCCGATAGTGCGATAATCCGCGGGCTCTCTCACTCGGCCTTCCGCTAGCATCAGGTCTCAGGACTGACATGGATACCGGAAGCTACGCCGTCGTCGTGGCGCTGCTCGCGGGCTCGGTCCGCGCACTCGAGCTCTGGCGCGCTTCAATCGGTGTCGCGGTCGTGAACGTCGTGGTGCTGAACGCGCTTGCACAGGGCCGAGGCGATGCGCTGGAGGCCCTGCTCCGCGGCTCCGGCTCCGCGCCGTACCTCGACGTCGCCGGCGCGATCGGCCGTTCTCTGCTGACGGTTCGTGCGAGCCAGAGCCCGGAACGAGAGCTGCGCCAGCGCGTGCGCCGCGACGCCGAAGCCGCGCTCGTCGCCGCCGCTCGCCGGCTGCGCCGGCATGCCTGGCTCGAGTACGTCGCCCTCGCCGCGATCTTGCTCGCCGGTTTCGACGCCGTCTCCGGCGGCGCGACCCAGTTCAAGGCCCTCGGCCTGTTCGCCGCCGCGTTGCTCTGGTTCTCCAACGTTCGCGGAGCTCGTAGCATCGCCACGCGCCACTACGCTGGTGCCGAGGCTCTCGTCGACAGCCTGTTCGCGAGCCTCGATCAGCTTCCGGAGCCGACCGCTGCGGTCGCGGCAGCGCCAGAGGCTTGAGAGCGCTTACTTCACGAGCTCGGCCTTGAACCGCTTCCCCTTGATGCGGCCCTGGCTGAGGCTGGTGAGTGCCTTCTGGCTGACGTTCTTGGCGACGGCCACGTACGAAAATTTGTCGTGGATCTCGATCTTACCGACCTCGCTGCCAGCCAGGCCGCCCGCTTCGCCGGTGAGTGCACCCAGGATGTCGCCAGGGCGAAGCTTGTCTTTCCGCCCGCCGGAGAGGCGCAACGTTGCCATCGGGGCTTCGAGTGGCGCGGAGCGCGTGGCTCCTGCCGGCGCTGGAGCGGTCCTGGCGCGCTCGACTGCAGTCAAAGTCGAGCCCGTGTAGCGTTCGATCGCCTCGAGGCGCGGTTGCTCCGCCCGGGCGCAGAGCGACACCGCGAGCCCTGCCGCACCTGCACGCCCGGTGCGGCCGATGCGATGCACGTAGATTTCTGGCTGGGTGGGCAGCTCGAAGTTCACGACCAGGTCGAGCTTCTCGAGATCGATGCCTCGTGCTGCAACGTCGGTCGCGACCAGCACGCGCGTGCTGCCGTTGCGAAACTTCGCCATTTCGCGATCGCGATCGTACTGCTCGAGGTCGCCGTGCAGGCTGGCGACACTCGCGCCTCCCTGTGCGAGCGCGCCGGCGATCTCGGCAACGCTGACCTTGAGGTTGGCGAACACCAGCGCGGAATCGTGCGGGTATTGCTGCAAGATCCAGCGCAGGGCGTCGAGCTTCTTCTCGGGCGCCACGTGGACGACGAGCTCTTGGGTCGCTGGCGCCGACTCGGCTTCTTCGACGACGGTCACGCGCTGCGGCTCGCGCTGGTACCTGGCGCTGAGCTCCCGGATCGTCGCGGGGTAGGTTGCCGAAAACAGGGCCGTCTGGCGTACCGGCGGCAGGGCCTTCAAGATCTTGCCGACGTCCTCGCCGAAACCCATGTCGAGCATGCGGTCTGCTTCGTCGAGCACGACCGTAGCGACGCGGTGAACCTTGAGATTGCGGCGCTGCAAGTGATCGAGCAGACGCCCTGGCGTACCGACGGCCAGGTGCAGCCCTTGCTCGAGCGCGCGCGCCTGTTCCCTCACTTCCTGGCCACCGGCGAGGGTCAGCACCGAGAGACCGCTCAGGTTGCGGCCCAGCTTGCGCAGCTCCCGAGTGACCTGCGCCGACAGCTCGCGCGTGGGGCAGAGCACCAGGCCTTGCAGCTCGCGCCGGCTCAGATCCAGTTTTTGCAGCAGCGGCAGGGCGAACGCGGCCGTCTTGCCGCTACCCGTCTTCGACTGCCCGATCAGATCCTTGCCCTCGAGCAAAACGGGAATGCTCCGGGCCTGGATCGGTGTCAGCCTCTCGAAGCCAAGCTCTTTCACGACCCCGAGGAGTGCTGGTGAAAGGGGCAGCGAGGCGAAGTCAGACGGCATCACGGACGTGCAGGGGGGCCGCGCACTGCGAGGCCCCCCACACTCAGCGGCTCAGGCGAGCCGGACGTTTTCGGCGCGAGGACCCTTGGGGCCCTGGCCTTGCGTGAACGTCACCCGCTGTCCGGGCTGGAGCTCATCGAAGCGGACGCCTTCACACGCTGACATGTGGAAGAACAGGTCCTTGCCATCGCACTCGATGAAACCGAAACCCTTGTCCGTGACTCGCTTGATAGTGCCTTCGCTCATTTGATTTTTTCCTTTACCGAAGCTGACAAGCGGACGGAACCAGCTCCAACCGAGTGCGCGCTTTCGAGACGCGACGACGCGCCGTGGGCAGGACCGTACCTCGCTTCGGCCGGAACGCAACTGAGGAAACGCCCTCAGGTGAGCTGCGGACGGCCGAGCAGCGAAGGATTTAGGGGATTATCTCGGCCGGGACGCTCGCCGACGCCGGAGCGGGGCCACCAACCCGCTCATGCCGGCGCCGCTCCAGAGCCGTCCGCTGCTGGGGGCGGTCGAGCAGTCACAGCCGCCGTCTCCCCGGTAGGGCTCCTCCTGCGTGGAGCTTTCACCATCCTTCGCCGTCGCCTTTCACGAACGGAAACCAGCCGTTGGCGTATGCCGCGCGTCCGCCGAGCAGCGCAGTGGTCAGCGTGGCAACGCGGAGGAGCCGGGGGCCCATGGCGTATCGAGCTCCAAGGTCGGGGCTTCTGAAGACGATACGCAAGGCGTGAGCGTCGCTGCGGTATCGGGCGACCACGGAAAAGTCGTCAGCCCACGCGCAAGGTTCCCCTGACTACTGCGGCTTGGCGTACTGCTCTGCGCTCATCACTTCGACACAGACGAAGGGCTCGTCGCCCTCGACCCAGGCATCGTGACCGGGCGGGATCGTGTAGGAGTCGCCGGGTCCGATGCGTTTTTGCGAGCCGTCCTTCGCAACCACGGTGAGCTGCCCGGAGATGGCGTACCCGACGTGCGAGTTCTGGCAGGACTCGGTCTTCACGACGGGCTTGATGCATCCCGACCAGCGCCAGCCAGGCTGAAAGATGAAGCGGCCCAGAGTGAATCCGTCGAGACGCACCACTTCGACTCGCGTCTTGTCCGGGGTACGTACCTCGTCGGCCTGCTCGTGGGACTTCACTTCGAATCTCGAAACGCTTACCGGATTGGACAAGGGAACCTCCTCTGATGCGCGACGATGTCTCCGCGCGCTCGCTGCCCACAAGGCGTAACTTCGCCCATCACGATGTAACGATCGGCAGAGGGTCGAGAAACTCGCTGCGCTATCGAGTATTTGACGCCGCCTGGACGGCCTTGCGAAAGGCGCCCCGTTCGTCCCCCGGGAGTGCTGCCTCGATGCGCGTCGCCTTCTCGGCGACGACCGTCTCGGCGCGAGTCTGGCGACTGATGCCGAGCAGTGCGAACCCGACACGGAGCCCCAGGGTCGGGTCGATCACGGACTCACATTGCTCGAGGAGTTCGAGAAGCTCGCTGGTAGCGACGTCTCCCCGGGCGAGGGCCACGAGCGCGCGGGCGCGGACAATCTGCGCGAGGACCTGGTACTTGATTCGTCGGTGCTCGCGGCATTCCACGATGGAAGCATCGGCGCGGTCCAGGGCGGATTCGAAGTCGCCTTGAAGCAGAGCTAGCTCGGCGCGAAGGACGGCGGTGCGTTCGCGCCAGAGCCAGCCGTGGAAGCCGGTGCCCTTCTGCACGGTGGGATCGATCGATTCGAGGATGCGCGTGGCCCCGGCGGCGTCGCCGCGACGGACAGCGATGAAGGCGAGATCGATCGACGAGGAGATGCGGGGAGTGGGGAATTCGAGGGCCCTGCCGAGCTCGCAGGCTTCGCGGGCGAGAGCCGCGGCGGCGTCGAGATCGAGCACGTCCTGGTGGTAGCCCGCAGAGATGGAGACGGTACGAGCGTAGAGCGTGCTGAGCGCGCAGCGATTCGCCTCGGCGCGCGAGAGGGCGAACTGCTCGCGAGCCTCTTCGTAACGCCCTAGAGATGCCAGGGACAGGCCGATATTGGCTTGCAAGACCACGACAGTGCCGTGGTCGCGCATGTCGATGGCACGCTTCAGCATGCGGCGGCCGATGACCTCAGCCTCGTCATGAAGTCCAGCGTGATAGAGCAGGATGCTGGAGATACCCACGACCGAGCTCGGGCGCTCACCGAGCTGCCCCACCGCCTGACGCAGACGAGGGACGGCTTCGTCGCTGCGGGCGTCGGCGTGATCGGCGATGGCGAGGGCGGCGTTGGCCTCGGCTTGCAGGTCGTCGCGGCGGAAGGAAGCGGCCAGGGCCATGGCCTCGGTGCCGGCGCGGCGGAGCACGGCGCTCGACTGTCGGAAGCTACCGACGAAGAAGACTTCGCGCAGGACCTCCATGCGCTGCTCTGGCGCCTGCTCGGGAGCGTGCTCCAACGCCGCGTCGAGCTCGCTCTCGGCTTCCGCCCAGCGTCCCAAGCCCGCCAGCGCCTTGCCGCGCATAAGACGCGCCTCGACCGCGACCAGGGCCTCGGCCCCGAGCTCGAGCGTGCGCTGGCTCATGGCCAAAGCGGCCTCGAAATCGTTCCTCTCCACTGCCTGGCGCGCGGCCCGCGCGTAGCAGCGTCCGGCCTTCTGTAGGTCGCGCGCGCGGTCGTAGTGCTGGGCGAGCAAGCGCGCGTCGGTCTCGCCGTTACCTTCGAGCCACGCGCCCGCCAGGCCGTGGCCGAGCTGGCGATCGTGTTCGGTGAGCATCGCGTAAGCGGCCTCGCGTACCTGCGCGTGGCGAAAGCTGAGCTCGGAGGAACCTCCACCGACCTCGCCGACGACCTCGCGTTCGATCAGCGCTTCGAGCTGTTGCTCGAGGTGGAGCGCGCCGTCAGGACCGATCAGGGCGCGCAGCGCTTCGCGCCGGAACGTCTCCCCGAAGATGCTGGCGGCGCGGAGGATGCGTCGCGCTTCGGCGTCGAGCGCCTCGAGGCGAGCCTGCATCATCGCCAGGATCGAGACGGGCAGCGTGGTCACGTCGCCATGCGCTGCAGCGCGGATGAGCTCCTCCAGGTAGAGGGCGTTGCCGGCGGCGTGTGCCACGATGCGCTCGACCAGCGCCTCGTCGGGGCTACCGAGCACCTCCTTCACCAGGCGCGCACAGGCCCGCACCCCGATGCCCGCGAGCTTGAGCTCGGTCAGGCCGCGCGCCTGCCACAGCCCAGGAAAGCGTTCGTGCACCTCCGGACGCGCCAGCGCCAGGATCATCAGCGGCTGCTCCGAAAGCTCGAGCAAGACGTTGTCCAGGAGCTTGATCGTCTGTGCGTCGCCCCACTGAAGGTCGTCCAGCACCAGGAGCACGGGGTGCGCTCGAGTTTCGGCCCGCAGCCAGGTGACGAAGGCGCTCGACAGGTGCGCGCCCATCAGTCGCGCGTCGGCGCGAGCATTCGCCAGGAGCTCGCTGGCGGCGTCGGGGAAGGGCGCGCCCGCGATCTCACCCAGAAACTCGGTCATATTGGCGCGCTCGGCCTCGCTCGGGATGCGGCGATGGACGAGCTCGGCGAGCTTGGTCCGCGCCTCGCTGGCCGTGTCCGCGGCGTCGATGCCGGCAGCCGCGCGCACGAGGCCGCCGAGCAGATCCAGCGGGGAACCTTCACGCAGGAGCTCGGCACGCGCGACGTAGGTGGCAAGCGGCCGTTCACGACGGCGTGTGCGCTCGAGGAGCTCGTGACGGATGCGCGACTTGCCGGCGCCGGAGGGGCCGGTGACGAGCACGACGTGCGCCGTGTCCTCGCGGATCACCTCCGCGAGCGAGGCCTCGAGCATCGACAGCTCGCGCTCGCGCCCGACACACGGCGTGGGCCGACCGAGCAACGTACGTGGTCGTTCGGCGGACTCGAGCTCGCTCATGAGCTCGAGCTGCTCGCCCTCGTGTCTGAGTCGA
>DATLIL010000937.1:0-7687 GCA_035539475.1 Polyangiaceae bacterium | reverse complement strand
GCCTGGTCAGTGTTCTCGCCCGAACCTGCAGAGCTCTTCGGCGAACCGGTCAAGCAGCTAGATTTCGGCATCGAATTGCACTTCGCCATCATGGGCGATGATCGTCTGGTGAGCTGGGGCTACAACCCGGCCCTCTTGGTGCGACCGCCCTATCCGCGGTACGAAGCCCTGCGCTGCTGCGAAGAGCTCTGAATCCCAGCGGCTCACGTCGGCCCACGGCGGCCCTCTCGAGCTCACCAGCTCCAACGAGGACGGCACCGCTTCTCCTTCGTCCTCACCTGACGCCCCTCGCGCTCACCTCGAGGCGCCCCTCGCGCTCACCTCGAGGCGCCCCTCGCGCTCACCTCGAGGCGCCCCTCCGCGCGGAGACCCTCTTCACGTCAGAAGATGTGTTACCCAGGTAACAGCATTCAAGCTCGTGAAAGCCTTCGGGTTTTCTGAATTGGTTCCTGACGCGATCGCACTCGAGCGCGCAGCGAGCCAAGCGCAAAAGCGGCATTCAGTAGCGATCCTGCGCACTTGGACGCCGTTACCTGGGTCTCAGGATCCCACACAAGTCTGGGATGTGATCTAAGGAGGCCATGTCGAGGCAGCCGGCAGGCGAAGTTTCTGATGAATTTGAAGGGGCAAGGTTGGGGGATCCGCGGAGACAACGACGCTTGGCAAAGTTGGCTGAGCAGGTTTCGAAGGCGCCCGGGCTGAGCTTTCCGCAGCTGGCAGCGAACCCTTCGGAGCTGGAAGCGACGTATCGATTTCTGAGCAACGAGAACATCACGTGGCAGGCGGTACTCGAGCCACACGTGCAAGCGACAGTCGGTAGGTGCGGCCAGGAAGAGCAAGTGGTGGTGGTGCACGACACGAGCGAGTTTTCGTTCAAGACGGAGAACGAGGCTCGGGAAGGCATCGGCTATCTGTCGAGCGGTCAAACGGGCTTCGAAGCCCATTTTGCACTAGCAGTGAGCTTAGAGGCGAAGGGGGCACCGCTGGGATTGCTGGGCGTCATCCCGCACGCGCGCGCGAAGAAGAGCGACAGAGATAGGACGCGGCCGACAAGAAAACGACCTCGCGAACAGTTGGAAGCTGACCGCTGGCGCAAGCTCGCCGTCGAAACTGAGCAACGGTTACAAGGGCGAGCCAAGGTGGTGCACGTGATGGACAGCGAAGCAGACAGCTATCCGTTGTTTGCAGAACTGGCGGCGCAGAAGATCGGCTTCGTCGTTCGCGCGTACCACAATCGGTATCTCGAGGATCGCATGTCGACCATGGCCGACGTTTTCGAGAAAAGTGAAAGCCAACTCTTCCGGGAGGTACCGATCTCGCCTCGAAAAGGCAGGAAAAGCCGCGGCGGCAAGGGTCGAGCGAATCTGCGCCGCAATGGCCGCGTCGCCACGCTTCGCATCAAATCGGCGCGCATCGAGTTTCCCAGGCCGAAGACGGCGCAGAGCACTCACGAGCGCGTCGCTTTGAACGTCGTCAAGGTCTACGAGTCCGAACCACCCGAAGACCAGCCCCCGGTCGAGTGGATCCTGCTCACGACGGAGCCCATCGATACGCCCGATGCTGTCGAGCGCGTCGTGGACATCTACCGACTGCGCTGGAAGATCGAGGAGTATTTCAAGGCACTCAAGACCGGCTGCGCCTACGAGCGGCGGCAACTGATGTCACTGCACTCACTGCTCAACGCACTCGCTCTGCTTGCCCCTATCGCCTGGCGACTGCTGTTGATGCGTCACCTGGCCCACCACGACGAGCAGCGGCCTGCGGGAGATCTCATCTCGAGAGCAGAACTCGACGTCCTGCGAGCCATCTCGACCCGGGTGAAGCTTGGGCCAGCGCCGTCCGTACAGCAGGTCCTCTGGGCCATCGCCGGTCTCGGCGGACACCTTAAAAACAACGGTCCTCCTGGCTGGCAAACGATTTGGGCTGGTTTTGGCGTCCTCGCCGTCGCCCTACGCGCTGTCGCGTCAATGAAAACTTCCGATCAATCCTGAGACCCAGGTAACAGGCTTCAAGTCTCTGAAAGTCTTGGGGATTCGTCGTTCGGCATGTGACGCGTAGGCGCCTGGGCACGGTGCGAGCGAGCACCGAAAGGGACTTTCCATAGTGATCCCGTACCCATGGCACTTGTTATTTGGGTAACGAGACATTCGAGGTGAAGAGGGGCAGCTCGCTCCTTTCGGCCGATCATCAGCGAGCTCACCGAGGACTCGAGGGGCATAACGATTTGCTTGGGCGCGCGTCGTGTTGTTCGCGCCGGCGCAGTCGCACGGCGAGGATGGAGGCCGACGAGGTTGTGGCAGCGGCGACGAGTGTCGTCGGTGAGCTAGCCGCGAGCGACGTGGCGGACGTGGAGCGCGGCAGGCAGTGCCGTGACCGGCGTGTTCCCCAATTCCAAGACGAGAGCCGGGTTCCGGGTTACTTGGATTTGCTGGTACGCCAGGGCGCGCGGCCCTCGATGATGCCGCCGTCGGCGGTCATCGCGGTGACCATGCCGGCGTCGGCCATGATCGTGATGATGGGGGCGCCCCAGGTGGGGTCGGCCCAGACGGCGCGCCACTCGGTGCTGCGCGACGGATCGCGGACCCAGAGACGGCCGACGCTGGCGACCCACTCGCGATCGAGGACGTCCATCGAGCCGGCGGTGAGATCGGGGGCGCCTTCGGCGACGGAGCTGACGGCTTTCGTGCCTTCGATGCGCAGGGCCACGCCCTGGCTACCGACGACGAGGCCGATCCCGCGATCGGGCTCGGAGGCGCCGGCGACGAAGGCGCGCGTGCGCGGGGCGGGCAGGTAGGTCACTTCCCACTGCATCGGCGCGTAGATGGCGGCGAAGCCGGTACCTTGCGAGAGGCGACCGCAGATGAGCCAGTGCGAATCGTCGAGGCGCAGCAGCGTGGCGACGTAGGTGACGCCCTCGAGCGGGAGCGGCTTCATCCAGCGCCGCGCAGCCATGGCGTAGAGGTGAGGGGGCGCGCCCGGTTTCTGGCCGACGGCGGCGAGCAGATCGTCGAAGCGGCCGCTCGCATGCGTGAACGTGACGTCGGTCATCGGCGTGCGGTGGACCTCGCGCATGCCGTCGGTGCCGTAGACGCCAAGCGTGCCGGTGCCGCCGCCGAAGAGCCAGCCGCCGGCTTCGTAGCGGCGCACGAAGGTCATGCCCTGCGGCAAGGTCGCGGCCATGTCGCGCGCCGCGACCCAGGATTGGCCGTTCCAGAAGGTCGGGCCCTCGGTGGTGAGCGCGAGGCACTTGCCGTCGACGTCCCACGCGGCCGAGAGCACGACGCGTTCGTCGCCGGGCGGGTGGCGTGTGGTCCAGGCCCAGCTCGACATGTCGCCGCCCGGCGAGAGGCCGAGCAGGCTGTTCATCAGCCGGCGGCTGGGCTTGGGCGGCACGGGGCTATCGCTGAGCCAGGGCACGATCCCCGCGGAGAGCTCCTGAGCGTCTTGTGGGCGGCGATCGGGCTCGGAGCTCGTCGCGCGCGCGAGCAGCTGATCGATGGCCTTGCAGGCGTCGGCGCGCTGGCGAAGCTCCGGGCTCAGCTTCTGGCTCTCGGTGATGCTGCGCCGCTTCTTGTCGCGCATGATGGCCATGGCCGCGATCGGCGTGTAGGCCACGAACATCGGCTCACCGGTGAGCACCAGGTAGATCACGCAGGCAAAGCTGAAGACGTCCGTGTAGGTGCCCACGCCGAACTTGTCGGGCATGGCCTGCTCGGGCGCTGCGTATCCGATGGTTCCCACCGGGATGCCGCCGAAGGTCTGGGCGAGCCCCTGCGGTTTGGCGATGCCGAAGTCGGAGATCTTGAAGATCTCTGCCTCGCCGAAGCCGCAGCAGAGAATGTTGCCGGGCGTGATGTCGCGGTGGATCACGCCCACGGCGTGGATCGCTTGCAGGCCCGACGCCATGCAGCGCACGAGATGCGCCGCGCGGCCCGGCTCGAAGGCGGAGCCGGTGCGCTCGACGCCGTACGTCACGCGATCCTCGAGCGTCGTGCCCTCGATGCCGCCGTGGACGTACTCGACGGCGATCCACGGCGTCAACGGACGGCCGGGGCCGTGCAGCTGCGCCGACCCGGTGTCGACCAGGCGCACGACGAACGGCGTCGGCGGCACGCGCTCGTTCAGCCGACCGAGGGCGACCGCCTCCTTCTGGATGAGCATCGACCCGGCCAGCTCCTGCCCGCCGCCGAAGGTCGGCCGCACCATCTTGATGACGACGGGCGACAGTCCGTCCGGCGCCTGGCGCAGGGCCAGGAACGCCGTGCCCATTCCACCTTCACCGATCTGACGCTCGAGCCGGTAGCTCACTCCGGGCTGGAGCTCCGACACGATCATCCTGCCGTTCAGGGAAGGAGGGATGCTCGAGAACCGATCCATCTGTTTGTGGACGCCGCCTGGACGCCGAGGGGGCCGCAGGCCCCTCGAAGCTTGAACGTTAACACGGAAGCCGACGCCGCCCGAAAGGGGCCGCCGGGCCCATGCTTGACAGGGCAGGAAAACCGGGTTTTGGCTCGGCGCGGAGAGCCAAATGGGAGCTGTAAGAGACTTCGTTCTGAAGCACTACCGACACTTCAATGCCGCGGCGCTGGTCGACGCGGCGCAGGCCTGGGAGAAGCACCTGGCCGGCGGCGGCAAGATGCTTCTGACCATGGGCGGTGCCATGAGCACCGCCGAGATGGGCATCGTCATCGCCGAGCTGATCCGCAAGGGCAAGATCCACGGCATCTGCTGCACCGGCGCCAACCTCGAAGAGGACGTCTTCAACCTGGTCGCCCACAACAGCTACGAGCGCGTGCCGAACTATCGCGAGCTCAGCGCCCAGGACGAGGCCGCTCTGCTCGAGCGCGGCCTCAACCGCGTCACCGACACCTGCATCCCCGAGCACGAGGCCATGCGCAAGATCGAGAAGCACATGCTCGAGCTCTGGCAGGACGCGCACAAGAAGCGCGAGCGCTACTTCCCCTACGAGTATTTCTACAAGCTCCTGCTCAGCAAGAAGCTCGAGCCCGAGTACGAGATCGACCCCAAGAACTCCTGGCTGCTCGCCGCCGCGCAGCAGAACTTCCCGATCTGGACGCCCGGCTGGGAAGACTCGACCCTCGGCAACATGTTCGTCGCCGGAACCATCCGCGGCGAATACGACTTCCCCGTGATGAAGACCGGCCTGGAGCAGATGGCCGTGCTGGCCAACTGGTACAAGGAGCTCGACGCCAATCACTCGGTCGGCTTCTTCCAGATCGGCGGCGGCATCTCCGGCGACTTCCCGATCTGCGTCGTGCCGATGATGGATCAGGACCTCGGCTGGAAAGTCCGCCCCTGGGGCTACTTCTGTCAGATCTCCGAAGCCGCCGTCTCCTACGGCTCCTACAGCGGCGCTCCCCCCAACGAGAAGATCACGTGGGGCAAGCTCGCCGTCGACACTCCGCGCTTCATCATCGAGTCAGACGCCACCATCGTCTTCCCGCTGGTCTGCGCCTACCTCCTCGACATGTGAGCTGGCTGTTCGGGTGGTGGGGAACACACCGTTCCTCACCGCCTGCCGCTCCTCACGTCAGCAGTTGAGCCGGGCTAGAGCGGGACGGGTACCAACGTCGCCATCTCGCCGGCTTCGTCGCCGCGCGTCAGCAGGTCGTTCGTTCCCAGGTTTCCGGCTTCGTTGTAGCCCCAGCACAGCACGGAGCCGCTCGCCGTCAGGGCGCAGGTGTAGTTGGCTAAGAAGCCCCCGGCGAGCTCCCGTGGCTCCTCGCTCAGCAGAGCCGTGACCGGCGTCGCTCCGCCGACGTTGGTGTCGATCCCGAGCTGCCCGTAAGCGTTGTCCCCCCAGCACACCGCCTGCCCATCCGAGACGACGCAGGTATGTGCCTTGAACGCAACCAGCGTCGCCGGATCACCCGAGGCAGCGGAGACCACCGGCACGTCACTCTGGGTGATTGTCGGGTAGCCGAGCTGACCGCTGGCGTTGGCTCCCCAGCACGAGATCGAGCCATCGGCGTGACCTGCGCAAGCATGACGCCTGCCCGTGGTCACGCTCTTGGCAGCCTTTCCTCCCAGCATGACGTCGACGGGAACGGAGGCGTCCACTGGTGCGTTGTCGTTGCCGAGTTGGCCCTGGCCGTTGTCGCCCCAGCACTGGACGTCGCCGGTCGAGAGCAAAGCGCAAGTAAACTCGTCTCCCGCGGCGATGCTGATCACGTCTGCCGCCAGCCCAAGGACTGGTGCGGGAGTCAGGCGCTCGTCGAAATCACCGGTGCCGAGCTGTCCATGTGAGTTGTTTCCCCAGCAGAACACGGCGTTGTCCGTGGTCAGGGCGCAGTTGTGAAGTCGGCCGCCAGCCAGCCCTCGAGCCTTGCCCGCCCCGATGTTCACGCCGACGGGATCGAGCCGGTCGACCTTGTCGCCCGTGCCGAGCTCACCGTACTCGTTGTAACCCCAGCACTCGACGACACCCGACAAGAGCACCGCGCAGCCGTGGAAGGCTCCCATGTTGATCGACTTTGCCGGCGCAGAGAGGTTTGCGTTGACCGGGGTCAAGCTCCGTTCGTCGTTGCCGTTGCCGAGGCGGCCGTTCCCGCCCTGGCCCCAGCACTTCACTTCGCCGCTGCTCATGAGAGCGCACGTGAAAGCGGAACCCAGGGAGAGCTGGACGGCCTCGTATCGGCAGTCCGGACTGCAACCGTCTCCTGCGAGATCGTTACCGTCGTCGCAAAGCTCTGGCTGTTCTCGTACACCGTTGCCGCAGACCGCCACGCAACCGGAGGTGGTGCACTGACCCGTGCAGGTTTGGTCCTCGGCGCTCACCAGATCCGGCCCGCAGGCAATATAGGTGGCGCCGACGCAGAACGTCTCATTGGCAACACGACCCTCGCAGCGAGCATCTAGATCGGAGCAAGCTCCGGTCACGCTATCGCAGTTCTGGTTGCTGTCGCACGCGCCGCTGAGCTGCCAGAAACCGTCGTGACAGATGAGGGCGACCTTCTGCGCGTTTCCCTGGCAGGCCAGCGCGCCCTGCTCGACACAGCAACCCTCGAGCGCTGGAGCCGCGTCCGGCTCACAGCTTTCGCCGCCACTTCCAGGTGTTCCGGCTGTTCCTGCTTGGGCCCCTCCAGCGCCGGCTGTTCCTGCTTGGGCCCCTCCAGCGCCGCCTGCTCCACCTCGTTCGCCGGGACTTTCTCCACCGCTACCCGCTCCGGGAGCGAAGGGTTCATCGGCTTTGCCCGCGGCGCCTGCTTCACCGTCGCCTCCCGCAGCTTGGCTCTGCGCGCCCGCTCCTTTTGGAGGCAGTGTGTATTCGAGATCACCAGCTCCCAGTACCTCCGAGCATCCAGCCAGTACCCCGACGGCTAGTATGACTTTCACCGAGCTCCTCATCCCGCGCCACCACTACCACGACTCATCGGGTTAGCGCCGGCACAAAACCCAGCCGGCGCTGGATTTCCTTGCCCCGCTCCGGACGATGGGTCACACACACCTCGTGGTTCCGGCATCGGTCAATGCCGGTCGTCTCGGGACGCTGGTTGCGGGACGGTACCGGCTCGACGAGCTCGTTGGTAAGGGCGGCATGGGTGAGGTGTATCGCGCGACGCACCTGGAGCTCGGCCATTCCGTGGCGGTCAAATTGTTGCCGTCGACGACCGCCGCCTCCGAGCGCGCCGTGAAGCGTTTGCACCGCGAGGCACGCGCGCTGGCG
>DATLIL010000936.1:0-4158 GCA_035539475.1 Polyangiaceae bacterium | reverse complement strand
GAGCACGACCACGCCGCTGCCGCCGGCACCGTCGAGCGGCTTGAGCACCGCCGTACCGCCGACTTCGCGCACGAACTCGATGATGGCCGTGGGCGACGACGTGACGAGGGACCTGGGCATGAAGCGCTCGAACTGAAACGCGAACAGCTTTTCGTTGGCGTCACGGATGCCGCGTGGATCGTTCAGGACCAGGGTGCGACCCCGGAGCAGCTCGAGCTGGAGCGTCAGGTACAGGTAGGCGTTGTCGAACGGCGGATCCTTGCGAATGAAGACGGCGTCGAGCGCGCCCAGATCGAGCTCTTCGCGAGCGCCCAGCATCGTGTGCGGTGCACTTTCACTCACCTGGATTGACCTGGCCCGGGCGGAGAGCTCGCGACCCTGATTCGATAGCTCGTGGGGCAAGCAGTGAAACGACTGATGGCCACGTGCCTGGGCGCCGCGGATGAAGGCGAAGGTCGTGTCCTTGTCCGGGGACATCGTCTCCGCGGGGTCCATGACAAAGAGAAAACGCAAGGCTGGCTCCTTTGAGGCGGAGCCTAATACATCTGGTATGTTCGTGCCGATGCGGCAGAAGCGTCGCCTTTCCGCCCTGTTCGCCGCTGCTCTTCTCGGCCTGCTCGCCCTGGCCGCACCCGAGCTCGAGGCCGCGCCGCCAGCGCGCTCCGCCGTGGCCACGGAGAGCGCCACCACCAGTCGAGAAGCGCTGGCCGTGCTGGCAGCAGGCGGCAATGCCATCGACGCGGCCGTCTGCGCCGCGCTCGTCACCGGCGTCGTCAGCCCGACCTCGAGCGGCCTCGGCGGCGGCGGCTTCGCCATGGTCTGGCTTGCGGCCGAGAAGAGGGCCGTGTTGCTCGACTTCCGCGAAACGGCCCCCCGTGACGTCGACGTCGCCGCGCTGCAGAAGGGCGTTCCCCCGAGCGAGGAGCGCGGCAAGCTCGTCGGTACTCCTGGCGAGCTCGCCGGGCTCTACGAGCTCCATCGTCGTCACGGCAAGATGCCCTGGGCGTCGCTCGTTGCGCGCGCCGAGAACCTCGCGCGCGGCGGCTTCGCCGTCGAAGGGCACCTGGCCGCCGCGCTCAGCGGCAGGAGCGCCCAGGGCTTTCAACGCGATGCCTCGCTGAAGGCGCTGTTCTACCCCGGCGGAAAAGCGGTCAAGCTCGGCCAGCGCCTGCGCCGCCCCAACCTGGCCAAGACGCTCGCTTCGATCAAGACGCAGGGCCCCGCAGCGCTCTACTCGGGCCCGGTCGCGGCAGAGCTCGCCAAGGTCGTGCGCGAGCACGGCGGCGCGCTCAGCGAAGAAGACCTGAAGTCGTACCAGGTCAAGGAGAGGACACCGCTGGCGCGGCGCTGGGATAACTACGACGTTCTCACCATGCCGCCGCCGTCATCGGGCGGACTGATCCTCTCCGAGGTGCTCGCCTGGGGCGGCCGCGACGCGTTTCGCCGGCTGGGCCTGCGCACGCCACTTTACATGCACATGGTCGGCGAGCTCGTGCGCGGAGGCATCGCCGACCGCATGCGCTACGTCGGCGATCCCGACCACGTGAAGGTCGACACCGCCGCCTTGCTCGAGCCCGAGCGCCTGGCGCGGCGCGCGGCCGTGATCACGCCGGATCGCACGCATGCGGCGCGCTCCTTCGCGCGCGGAGCCGGCACGCACCACCTCTCCGTGCTCGATAGCGACGGCAACGCCGTGGCCCTGACCACGACCGTGAACGGCGCCTTCGGAGCCGACATCGTGGCGCCAGCCTCTGGCATCGTGCTCAACGACCAGCTCGACGACTTTTTCAACGACGGCGAGGTGCGCGCCTACGACGTGCCCAATCCCAATCCAGCGCGCCCGGGGGCCCGTCCGACCTCGAGCATGACGCCGACGATCGTGCTCGAAAATGGCCGCGTCGTGCTGGCGCTGGGCGCGTCTGGCGGTACCGATATTCCCGCCAGCGTGCTGCAGGTGCTCCTGGCTCGGCTCGTGTTCGACGAACCGATCGACAAGGCCGTGGCGGTGCGACGCTTCTACCCCGCTTACGCGGTGCCCACGCTCCGCCTCGACGAGGGCTGGTCCGAGCGTGAGCTCGCCGAGCTTGCCTGGCGTGGCGAGCGGACGACGCAACAGACCTCGACCGGCATCGCGGTGCAGGTCGTGGAGAACGCACCCGACGGGGCGCGAGCAGCGGCCGATCCGCGCAAGTTCGGCCTCGGTCTGACTCGCTAGGGCCAAAGCGCCTCGAGCAGGGGCGCCCCGCGCCGCATGGTCTCGATCTTGCTCGATCCACTACGCGACCATGAGCAAGAAGCACGAGGACGCCGCGGCCACGGAGAAGATGAGCAACAAGGAGTACCAGCGTGAGCTGCGCCGGCTCCACGCCGAGCTCGTCGCCATGCAGGAATGGGTCAAGAAGGCGGGCGCCAAGGTCTGCGTGCTGTTCGAGGGGCGCGACACGGCAGGTAAGGGCGGCACGATCAAGGCGATCACCGAACGCGTGAGCCCGCGTGTGTTTCGCGTCGTCGCGCTACCAGCGCCGACCGAGCGCGAGAAGTCGCAGATGTATTTACAGCGCTACGTGACGCACCTGCCGGCTGGCGGCGAGGTCGTGATCTTCGACCGCAGCTGGTACAACCGGGCCGGCGTCGAGCGCGTGATGGGTTTCGCCGACGAGAAGCACGTCAGGTGGTTTCTCGAGGCCGTTCCCGGTGTCGAAAAGGCGATCGTTGCCTCGGGCGTCATCCTCTTGAAGTACTGGCTCGAGGTCAGCCCCGAAGAGCAGACGCGGAGGCTCGAAAGTCGCATCGACGATCCGCGGAAGATCTGGAAGCTCTCCGACATGGACCTGTTGTCGTACAGCCGCTGGTACGACTACTCACGCGCGCGCGACGACATGTTCGCGGCCACCGACACGTCGTGGGCCCCCTGGTACATCGCGCACACGGACGACAAGAAGCGTGGACGCCTCAACGTTATCTCGCATTTGCTCAGCCAGGTGCCGTACGAGCGGCTGCAGCGCAAGGACTGCAAGCTGCCGAAGCGCCAGAAGGACGACGACTACGTCGAGCCGGTGCGACTCCCGCGACGGATCCCCACGCCGTTTTGATCAGTTCAAGATGGGCTGCAGCGCCGTGACGAGGAGATCACGGATTTTCACGCTGCCCGACTCGTTCGGATGCACGCTGTCGGTGAAGTCTTCGGGGCTGGTCCAGCCGTCCGTGTCCACGTAGTAGACCTCGGTGTCGCCGCTGTCGTTGCGTGCCTGCACCTGTGCCTGGATTTCGCTGCCGAAGGCTCCGACGAACGGCCGTATCGCCACGATCTTGGCGTCGGGATAGGCGTCACGGACGAGCTCGAGGAAGCCGAGATACAGCGGCGCGAACGTCTCGCCGGTCGCGCTTCTGTCGTTGGTGCCCTGGTTGATGACCACGACGTCCGGCTGCCAGGCGTCGCGCTCCACTCCCGAGTAGAACCAGTTGAAGGCGTCCTGAGCCTTCGGCACGCCGCCGTTGCCCACGATGGTCAGCCCCTGCCGCCCGAACCCCACCTGACGCCACTCCGCGCCGAGCTCCTGGGCCGTCAGCGCCGCGTAGCCGCGGGGACCGTCGGTTCGCCAGGTCGCGGTCGTCTGTCCGCTGGGCCCCTGAGCGTGCAGAGCGACACCCTCGGTGATGCTGTCGCCCAGGAACTCCATCTTCAAGCGCTCGGGCCGCGCCGTGGGCACGATGTTTCCGCCCGCCACCGTGAAGCCCAGGAACACCGTGCAGGACACGAGCGGCGGTGTCCAGCGTTCGGCTTTCTCGTCCATGCCTCGCGTGAAGAGCGTGACGGTATGCTCGCCCGCGCCGAGGCCTGACGCGAGCTCGAGCGTTGGGCTGAGCTCCTTCTCGACCAGCTCGCCACCGTCGATCGTGTACGAAACGGTCGGGATCTCTCCGCTGTTGGGGCTGGTGTCGAACGTGGCGCTGATGCCCGTGCCATTGAACGTGGCCGTCACGTGGCTGCCGCTGTTGACCGTCACGGCCTTGCTCGGCTCCGTCAGATCCCAGCGCCCGTAAAAATGCCAATCGTCGAGCACCGGCACGCCGCCGCTTCCCGCAATGCCACCGGCACCGCCGCCGCCTGCGCCGCCACCGCCTGCGCCGCCCGCGCCAGCTTGGCCGCCGGTCTGG
>DATLIL010000935.1:0-4764 GCA_035539475.1 Polyangiaceae bacterium | reverse complement strand
GTGGACTGGCAAAGGTTCGTCACGGCCGTGTCGAGCTCGGCCTCGGTCTGCGCCAGGCCGAGGGCGTTCATGTCGGCCGAAAGGGCCGAAGTGTTCGACGCTGCCGCAAACGCCTGCATCGCCGTCATGCAGGTGGTGGAGTAGCTCGGGAGCTTGTCGTCGCTGTCGATGCGCACGGCGCGAATGCCGCCGTAGCCGACGAATCCTTCCACCGGTTCGCTGAGCCACACCACGAGCTGCTCCGGTGCCTCCACGTCGCTGTCGTTCAGGGTCGTGAGCTGCACGGTCGCGACGCTGGCGCCGTCGGCGAAGGACAACACCTGGGACAGGCTGAGGTAGTCGATGTCCGCCGATGCCGTGGAAGGGTACGTCGAGATTTTGACGGAGGCGGTACCGGCCAGGCTCTGTTCGCGGCGAACGGTCACCGTGGCGACGCCGCCTTCGGCGACGACGACCGGGTTGCCGTCGATCTCGAAGCGCGAGGGCATGTCGATGCAATCAGCGACGCCGTTTCCACTCTCATCGACGTCGGGCTCTCCACAGCCACACGCTTCCGGCGCAACCTTGTCCGGATCGTCCGGACAGCCGTCGCTCGAGTTGCAGGCGCCGTCGCCGTCACTGTCGTCGTCCGGGTCCAGGGGGCACGGATCCTCGGCGCTGCAAGCGCCGTCTCCGTCCGGATCGTCCGGATTGTCCGCGGGGCACGGATCGAAGATGTCGACCACCCCGTCGCGGTCGAAGTCGTTGGGATAGACCGTCGGTGAGCCAGGACACGCGATCGAGACCACGCCGGCTGCGTCCACGGCGGTCACGCACACGCCGTCGGACTCGTCGAAGCACACCACTTCGCTGCCGGAGACCTCGCTGTCCGCCAGCACGCCGTCGCTGTCTTCGTCGAGCCCATGCTCGATCAGCACTCCGCCGTCCTCGCAGAGTGAACCTTCGGGTAGCTCGCTTGTCCTGATCAGCGAGTTCTTGCCACTCGCTCCCGGCAAGCCGACCGCACCCGTCTCACCCCTCTCGCCCCTCTCGCCCTGGAGACCTTGCTCACCCCGCTCTCCCGGCAATCCGATCGGCCCCTGAGGACCCGCAGGTCCCTGCTCGCCATCCTCGCCGTCCACGCCGCTGCACAGGACCACGACGAAGGCGACTTCCTCCGCGTCGAGCTGGCCGCTTCGATTCGAGTCGGGTCCAGCCGTGATGCTCACGCCGCCCGCGGCGCACTGATCCGCAGTCGCCGGCGCGGTCGTGAACAGCCACCCGACACCGTTCAGTCCCTTGACGTTCAGCGGCTGGAGCGCCGAACCGTCGCAGTAGAAGAATTCCGTGGTCGACGACACGTAGTAGACGACGCTCTTCGTCTTCACGGAACAGGGCGGAATGCTGGCCACCGCGTCCAACGTCACGACGGCGCTCGCGCCCTCCCCTACTCCTCCGGAGCCCTGCTCCGAGCCGTCGCTGGAACAGCCTGCAACCAGGAAGGAGATCAGCAAGCCCGTCCGCCTAATGATTCCAGCAGGTATCATGCGGGCACGCTGAAGCCCGTCCGCGGCCGCGTCAATAGCGAGAAATCTCGGTTCTCCGGGCTTTGGATCGCCGCGCCTTGCGTGGTGGTCAGTCCGTATCGCTGGACGCCAGCTCGTCGATCCAGCGCTTGAGACGCTTCGAGGCGGTAGTGGACGCGGTCTGACAGGCGCCCGCTGGCATGCAGTCGCCGCACGGCTGGGTATTGGTGAACTTCTGATAGAGGAGGCTCGACGCTGCATTGCCGCGAACGACGTAGGTTCGATTCGCACAAGTTAGCGAATCGCTGGCGGCGTTGATGAGGTGCGCTGCGGACGAGAGATCGGGGTCGTTCGTGTGGCACGCCGTGCAGGTGGTCAAGCTGGGGCCGCTGGAGCGCTGCGGGAAGATGTTCTGGCTGTAGGCAAGCCTGATGTTGAGGGTGAAGGCGCGCGTGGCCGAGCGAGGCGCTGGAAGGTTCGTCACTCGGTTGGTGGTTTGATCACTGACTTCGACCGTGAAGGAGCTGGTGCCGTTTTCCCCGACCTCGGCCGCCGCCGCCGTTGGCGTTCCCGACAGCGTGGCCGACGCTGAACCGGAAGACGTCAGCGAAAGTCCTCCGGGCACGCTCCCCGACACCAGGCTGAAGGATAGGGTCCCCGTCCCGTTAACAGCGCTCAGGGCCGCGCTGTAGAAGGTACCGGCCTTTCCTCGCGCCAGCGAGCTCGTCGCGATGCTCGGAGCGGGCGAGAGCGATCTCAGGTTGTACTTACGGTCGAGCGAGACGCCCGCGCCGTCGCCGACGCTGATCGAGAATTCGTCGCGGCTTGCGCTGCTGGAAGTTCCGGCGATGCGCACGAGCGCGCCGTCCTGCACGATGCTGAGCCCCGTGGGTGGTGATCCGGTGACGGTGAGGGTGTACGGCGGCTGGCCACCGGAAATCGTGGCGACGAGTGAATAGGAAACACCCATCGTGGCGTCGGGCAGGCTCAACGCATCGGCTGACACTCCGGGGATGCTCACAGTGAACGGGCTGGCGCCGTCGAGGATGGCCAGGGGCGCCAGCGCCGTTTCACAATTCTCACCACTGAAGTCGGGCGGACAGAGGCACGAGTAGTCGCTCACGCCGTCCACACACACGCCCTCGTTCGCGCAGGGATTTGGCGAACAGTCATCGATGTCCACCTCGCAGTTCGCGCCCGTGTAACCCTCCGAGCAGGTGCAGGCGTAGCCGCCCGGCACGTTCGTGCAACCAGCGCCGTTGAGGCAGGGCTGCTGGCTGCAGCTGTTCAGGTTCAGCTCGCAATGCTCGCCGCCGAAGTCCGGAGTGCAGGAGCAGGTGTAGGCGCCGATGGCGTCGACGCACGTCCCACCGTTCAGGCAGGTGCTCCCCACGCAGTCGTCGACGTTGATATCGCAGTTCGTCCCGACGAAGCCTGCTGCGCACGAGCAGGTGTATCCGTCGACGACGTCCGTGCATGTGCCCCCGTTGTGGCAGGGCGCCCCTTCACAGTTGTCGATCAGGTGCTCGCAGTGGCTCCCGTCGTACCCGGGCGCACACTGGCAGGAGAAGGCTGCGACACCATCGGTGCAGACGCCGCCGTTCTGACACGGGTTCGGCGAGCACTCGTCCACGTTCACTTCGCAGCTGGTTCCGCCAAAGCCTTCTGCGCACGAGCAAGAATATCCATCCGCGGTGTCGCTGCACAGCCCGCCGTTAAGGCAGGGATTGCCCGCGCAATCGTCGATGGCAGAGCCGCAATTGTCGCCCGTGTAGCCGGGCGCGCATTCACACGAGTAGCCGTCCTGAGTATTGGTGCAGGTGCCGCCGTTCAAGCAGGGGTTCGGCGAGCAGTGGTCGGCTGCGGTCGAGTAGCAGACCTCGAGCGCCGGTCGCTTGCTGCGGCTGCCGGCGTCACTGCTCACGAAGATCGTGGGATTGCCCTCTCCGTCGCCGGCGTTGGCGGAGCTGCTCAGCAGCAAGACGCCTCTGTTCGGCTCGGCTCCGGAAATCCAGGCTGAGGCCAGGCTGGTGAGGTCGACTGACTTCAACGCCGTGTCGCTCTCGACCCGGAACGCTGCGGACACTTCGGCGGCGAACTGCTGCTCGAAGCTCGAGTAAGTCACGGCGGCTTCGGTCCAGGGCGTCAGCACGCGATGGACTTCGATCGTCTCCTGGCCATGAGCGCCGTTGACGTAGAGCTTCATCGTGGCGCGCGTGACGGCCGCCGAAGGCGGGATCGACGTGAGATCGAACTGAACGAGCGCCTCGTCTCCGGAGCTGACTCGTAGCACCGGGTTGGCCCCGAAGTTCGTCTGTTGCGCAGTCGACTTTATCGTCGCGTCCACGACGTTGCCGAACGAGCCACGCTGCAGGGTCACGCAGGTCGCTTCACCGGCAGTGGACAGCGCCTCGCCAGCCGTGGCCAACGGCTGCACCGACTCACCGGAGCACCCGCTCGCAAGAGACACGCTCACGAGGCAGCACGTCAGGGCAGCTCTCGCGGCCCTGGAACCCACGAATCCTTCGCGCACCATGACGATCCCTCCAACGCGACGGGCCTGAGGCGTCAATAGTCACCTTCACCAAACTCGAAGTGATGACCGCGCAACTCATGACTAGGTACAATTCGGTAAGCGCGGTCAAACAGCGACGCTCTACTTACCGGCGGTGAGCCGCACGAAGCGCCTGCTGCGGCGACTTGTCTCCCGGCGCAATCTGCTGGATTCGATTCATTGCGCCCCCACTCGGCGACACTCGCCGCGGCAGCGCTACGCCTTGCAGTGGGCCACGAGAGCGCCAGGGTGGCCCCCTTGCGTTCCGCAGAAGGGATACAAGGGACGCCTTGTCAGGTCCGGAAGTACGAATGTCGGCGCGAAGTGACGGTTCAGGCAGCGGATACAGCCCAACATCGGCCTATCGGTTTCGCCTGTCCCCGCTTTCTTCGCCAGAAACGAGGGTACCTCTGAGGGCCCCCCACGGAAATCGTCCTCGAGAAAACGCCGCGCCGCCGACAAGGCTAGCCTTGTCTGTTCTTGGCCGCGATTACGGGGCTCCCGCGGCAGCACACTCACCGCGACGAGAGCACCTGCGGCCGTCTTGAAGCGCGAACGACCAAGTCGTGGCGTGGCGCGCCGAGCTCGCCCAACCAGTCGCCGTGGCACACGTTCGCGCCCCCACGTCCGGCGCCAGCCGGCGTAAGGGGGCGCCCGGCGCGCGCAGCACACGCGAGCACGCCGGGCCGTGAAGCGCCGCACCAA
>DATLIL010000934.1:0-4095 GCA_035539475.1 Polyangiaceae bacterium | reverse complement strand
CCGCGCGACGAGCGCGAGCGCAAGCTCGCAGAGATCTGGCAGCGCGCGCTGGGTGTGCCGCGGGTCGGCCGCAGCGACGACTTCTTCGACCTCGGCGGCCATTCACTGCTCGCGGTCAAGATCTCGAACGAGGTCGAACGTGCGTTCGGCCTGCGGCTACCGCTCGCCACTCTGTTCGAGTGCCCCACGCTGGAGGCCTTTGCCGCTCGTCTGAGCGCGCTCGGCGGCAACGGTGACGGCGGCGCCGCGCCGCCCTGGACGACGCTCGTACCGATCCAGCCCAGCGGCAGCCTGCCGCCTCTCTTCTGCGTCGCCGGCCTGGGTGGCAACCCGATGAACCTGTTCCACCTCGCCGACGCGCTGGGCAGTGAACAGCCCTTTTTTGGTCTGCAGATGCGCGGCGTCGACGGCGGACTCACGCCGCACCGCAGCGTCAGGGCGATGGCCGAAGAATTCACGGCCGACATCCGCACGCAGCAAGCGCATGGCCCCTACTACCTCGCGGGCTACTCGTTCGGTGGCCTCGTGGCGCTCGAGATGGCGTCGATGCTGCGTGAGGCGGGCGAGACGGTCGGACTGGTCGTGCTCTTCGACACGATGAACCCGCTCAACCCGAGCTGGACGCTGCGCGAACGCGTGGGGCAGCACCTCGCCAACTTGCGCGAGCGCGGTGTGGCCTACTTCGCCAACCGCTTGCTCGCGCGCGCCCAGGCGGAGCTCGTCCGCGGCCGGCGCAAGCTGTATGCACAGCTCGCTCGAGTTCGTCACTTCGAGTACCGCAACGAAGCCGTGTGGGAGGCAGCGGAAGAGGCCATGGCTCGCTACACGCCCAGCGTCTACGCGGGCGACGTGTTGCTGCTCCAGGCCGACTGGCGGCTCACCGCAGGCGACGGCATCGGCCTGCGCCCGCACGAGTCGAACGGTTGGGGCGAGCTCCTGCCTGCGCTGCAGATCGTCGGCATCCCCAGCAGTCACGTCGACGTCGTCAGCGAGCAGGCGTCGCCTCTCGCCGCCGCGGCCTTGACTCGAGCGCTGGAGAAAGTCCGTGAGCGCTCTGCCAACGGCAGGGCTCCACCGGCGAGCACACCTCCCGCCCCCGCGCCGATCTCCGACGGTTTCGTCCGCGTAGCGTAGCTTAGGCGCCGGAACCGGAGGCGGCGACGGGCGACGACGACACTTCGGCGGCCGGTGAGGTCGCCGAAGTGGCCGGGCGTAGGCGCGTGCCGAAGAGCGCGAACAGCACGACCGTCACGATGCCCGAGTAGATCACCCAGACCCACGGCCCCGAGCTCAGGCCGCCCCAGGCGGCGAGCTCGCGGGCGTTGGTGAGGAGCAGCAGGCCAGCCACCGCCACGCCCATGGGCCTCGCCGGCACGTAGCGAATCACCCAGGCCGCGACCGGCGCCGCAATCACTCCGCCGATCAGCATCGCCAGGATGATGCCGACGTTCAGGCCACCGCGTCCCACGGTCGCGATCAGCGAGAATGCCGACGCCGACGCCACGGCGACCTCGGCGGTGTTCACGCAGCCGATGGCAAAGCGCGGGCGGACACCGCGGTGCAGCAGGAAGGGGGTCACGACCGGGCCCCAGGCGCCGATCATGCCGTTGGTCACGCCGCCGAGGAGCGCCGCGATCCTGACGCCACGCGCATTGAACGGAGCGATGCGATCCGGATCGGCCTCGGCCTCACCCGCCTCGGGCTCCTTGACGCCGATCGGGCGAGCGAAACGCACGAGGATGCGCAGACCGATGATGGTGAGCAGCGCGGCGAGGATCGGCTTGAGCACCGCACCGTTGACGTGGGAGAGAACAGTCACGCCCAGGAGAGCTCCAGCGATGCCCGGCAGCGCCAGGTTGAGCACGAGCTTCTTGTCGATGTTCTTGAAGCGCCAGTGAGACACGCCTGCGGCCACGCCGGTCGCGACCTTGGAGATGTTGACGCAGGCGGACACCGCTGCCGGAGCCAGACCGCTGCCGAGCAGGATGCTCGAGCTGGTCGGTCCGAAGCCCATGCCGAGCGCCCCGTCCACGAACGACGCCGCGAAGCCCGCGAGGGCGAAAAGCAGAAGGTCTCGCATCCCGATTAAACCTATCAAATTTATAGAGATTGTCTACAGATTTTTTACTGTTACATTTCAATAACTTATAGCACCCAGCGGCACCTGTGAGCGCCTTAAACCGATCCGCCGATAGGCAATTGGCCCAGCCGACCGTGACGAGCTCCAGAGGTTGGTCTCTGATAGCGACGCTCCATCGTGAATCAGAGTGACGGGCTCATTGAAATCGCGCGTGCAACGCCGCGGGATCACGCTCGACTGATTCCGGTGATGGCTCGCGCTTTCGCCGACGATCCGGTCCTGAGCTGGCTGTTGCGAGCAGACGCGAGGCTCGAGCAGGCGCGGCTGCGTTACTTCGAGCTCGCCTTCGCCGTGCAGCAACGGCACGAGCTCGTGTTCTGCGATGCTTCGTACCGCGGAGCCGCGCTGTGGGTGCCGCCCGACGCCTGGCGGCTGGGATTCGTCAGCGAGCTTCGCTTGTTGCCCAGCATCGTCGCCATGGCCGGGCTGTCGCGAGTGACGCGCGCGTTGCGTGTGCTGCACACGATGGAATCCCGTCATGCCCAGCACGCGGCCGAGCCACACTATTACCTTTTTGGGGTCGGCGTGGACCCGGCGCACCACGGTCGCGGGCTCGGCGGCGCACTCGTCAGCCGTGGCCTCGTCGAAGCCGACGCACGAGGTCTGGCGGCCTACCTCGAGTGCTCGAACGAACGGAACCTGACCCTCTATCGCAGGCTGGGCTTCGAGGTTCTGGAAGAGATTGGCTTCGGTTCGGGCTCACCGCGCATGTGGCTCATGCGACGCGACGCACGTCAGACGCCCTTGTAGACGCAGAGCGGCTGGAGGCGCTGGAGCGTGCGTGTCAGCTCGAGCTGCGCGCGCATCACGCGGTCGAGGCGTTTGTAGGCGCTGGGTGCCTCGTCACACAGCTGCGGGGCCAGTCGCTCGTCGTAGACGACGTCGCCCATCTCGCGCGCGAGCTTGGCGGTACCGATGCGGCTCCGAGCTTCGGAGCGGCTCAGCGCACGGCCCGCGCCGTGTGACGACGAGCAAAGTGCGGCGGCGTGGCCACGCCCGCTGACGAGGCGGCATCCCGCGCCCATCGATCCGGGGATCACCGCAAGCTCACCGTCGCTGGCCGAGTTGGCGCCCTTGCGATGAACCCAGTGAGGCTCACCGAAGTGCAGCTCCTGGCGCAAGAAGTCGTGCGCGCCGTCGATGGACTCGACGGCGAGAACCTCGACGCGCAGGAGCTGCCGCAGGCAGTCGAGCGCCACGTCGGCGATCCGCCTGCGATTCTCGCGCGCCCAGTCGACGGTGCAGGCAACGTCGTTCTGGAAGGCGCGTCCAGGTTCCGAGTCCGCGACCAGTGAGGCGAGCGGGCGGTCGCCTCGGTAGTGCGCGGCGATGGCCGGGCCGAGCCCACGCGAACCACTGTGCACGATGAGCCAGAGCTCGCCGTCATCGTCGACGTCGAGCTCCACGAAGTGGTTGCCGCGCCCGAGCGTGCCCAGAGTGACGCCCGCATCGTGTTCGGCGATCCGGCGCAGTCCACCGACGGAAAGCCGCTCCGGAGCAAGCTCGGCGGTGAGCTCCGGGCGCCTCTTCTGGCGCTGCACCGGGATGGCCCGGGCCCACAGCGACAGCAGTCGCACGAGCCTTTTCTCGTCGAGCTCGCGCCGACCGAGAGCGAGGCGAACGGCCCGAACACCGCAACCGATGTCCTGACCGATCGCCACCGGATAGAGCAGCTCGCGCGTTGCCAGCACCACGCCGACGCAGACGTGCTCGGAGAGGTGCACGTCTGGCATCGCCGCCACGTAGCGCACGTCTGCCAGACGACCGAGGCGCTCGAGCGCGCGAGCGACGTCGGTCGTCAGCGGTTCTTCGGTCCACGCCACGACGTTGTCGGCAACACGCCTCATGGCACCTCCTCGCTGGCCGGCACCGGCAGCAACACGAGCGCGACGTCGAAGGCGCGCTTGCGCTGCAGCGTTTCTGCAACCTCTCGACGCACGTAGCTCCGCACGCGC
>DATLIL010000933.1:0-2580 GCA_035539475.1 Polyangiaceae bacterium | reverse complement strand
GTTACCTTCTGCCTCCGGTCCCGCAGCCCTGCCGTCCTCAGAGCGGCGCTGGCCCCCGGCAAGACCTACTACGTGGAGGTCGAGGCGAACTGGGGCTTCTGGTCGACGAGCGGAGACCTGCTGGCGATCAAGCCGAGCGGTGACCGCTGGCGCGAGCGCGAGCGCTGGCTGGCCGAGAGTCGAGGACTGACCCTGGCCGACTCGAGCGCGGTCGACGGAGATGACGTCGCCGAGGCGCTGGCGGACTGCAAGGAGGAGCTCGCGAGTTACGACGACGACGAGCTTGCCGAGCGTACGCTGCAGCGGAAGGACGGGCGTTAGTCGGGGCGTTCGATGGGCAGGCCCGAGGCTTCCCAGCCGAGCAGGCCGCCTTCGATGAAGGCTGCCTCGATGCCCTGTTCGGCGAGCTTGGCGCTGAGCTCCTTGGTGCGATCGCCCGAGCGGCAGTAGAGGACCGGCACGCCGGGAAGCATGTGCAGCTCCGCAAGGCGCGTGTCGATCTCCTCGAACGGGATGTTGATCGCGCCCGGCAGGTGCGCGCGGTTGAAGGCGGCGGCTTCGCGCGTATCGACGGTGGAGATGCGGCCGGCCTTGAGCAGTTGCTGCACCTCTTCCGGCTTCAGGGCGCCTTCTGCACGCGGCAAGAAGGGTTCGAGCATGGTGCGGAGCTCGGCCCGGCGCAGGGCTCCGACCTTGCCGTTGACCGGTCGGCCCTGGTGAAACACGACGAAGGTGGGGACCGACTGCACGCCGAGCTGGCGGGCCAGCATCGGGGAGCGGTCGATGTCGACCGTGACGACCTTGGCCTTGCCGGCCAGCTCCTGCGCCAGGGCCTTGAGCTCGGGCGCCACCGTCTTGCAGGGGCCGCACCACTCCGCGCCGAACTCGACGAGCACCGGCTGCTCGCTCATCAGCACCTCGCGCTCGAAGTTCGCTTCGGAAACCTGACTCAAACCGTTCGTCGCCATCGTCTCGAGGCTTTGTAACACCGCATCCGCCGGCTGTCGCGGGGGGGCCCTCACGAGCTTGTTTCGGGCGGGCGAGAGGGGCGCCGCAGGGGCATTGGCAGTGGCTCGAGGCCATCGTCGTCCTGACCCGCGAAACGTGCCGTGAAATACTGCGCTACGGCGTAGAGGCTCAACGTCAAGAGAGCGATCGTCAGCGTGGCCAGGGTGCTGCCCTGAGCTGCGGCCGTACCGAGCGAAATCCGGTTCGAGATGGGCGCCGCAGCGATCGCGACGGCGACGAGGTCGACGACGGAAACCCAGACGGGTGTCAGCGCTACGCTGACCAGCGAGGGGCCCAGGGCCCGGGGCAGGGCCTGACGGTAGTAGACGGAGAGGGGTAGCCGCGCCTTGCTTTGATCAGCGAGTCGCAGTCGTTCGCGCTCGGCTGCCAGGCGGGTGCGCAGGAGCCAGGCGAACTCGATCGCCTTGAGCAGCCCGAGAGCGAAGGCCGCGATGTAGAACTTACCGCTGGCGCGCAGGGCCGCCGCGGCGAAGAGCGCAGCGGGCAGCGCTGCGGCGACCTCGACGGCTCGACAGAGCACGGTGTCGGCGCTGCGCACGCCGCTGCCGGCGAGGAACCCGCTGGGCAAACCAACGGCCAACGCCACGGTGATGACCAGCGCGCTGTCGAGCAGTGTCGCGCGCAGCGCTCGCACCCACATCGGTGAGCCGAGCAGCGAGCCCAGGGCTGCCGCCGCGAGCAGCGTCGCGACGAGGACGGCGCCGCCGAGGGCGCGCTGTCGGCTAGTCATGGGCCCCGCCTTCCCTGGGGCGAATCACGGCCTGAAGCGCGTCGCAGAGCAGCATGCTCAGTGCGGCGAACACCGCGCAGCCCAGGGTCACGGCGATCGCGGCGTGCAGGTCACCGCGCTCGAGCGCGAGCCGCAGCTCGACGCCCATGCCAGTCAGGCCGAGCAGACACTCGAGCGCGAGCACCAGGCTCATGACCAGCGGCGCCGCTGGCGGGACCAGGGCGAGCGCCTGCAGCAGCTGCGGGCCGAATCCGGCCTCTTCGTCGTCGGGGTGACGAGGTGCGTGCGCGAAGACCAGCGCTGCCTGCCAGAGCACCAGCAGCATCGTCCCGAGGAATGCGCCTGCCGCGCTGGCCTTGGGGGCGAGTGGCACCACCAGTGCGAGGACGGGGAGTGATGCCAGCACGACGAACGAGTCCGTCAGCGCGCGGGGCACCGACCCCTGGCGACCCAGCCAGCGCGCCCTCGCGATCGCTCCGAGCAGCGTGCCCAGGACCAGCGCTGCAACGAAGCGCAGGAGTGACTTCGCAAACGTCGCCTTGAGCAGCTCGAGGCCGGTGCGGCCGTCGCTGGTGCGGCCGAGCTCGCCGCGCAGCACGCTGCCGAGCCAGCGTCCGTAGGCGGTCTCTTTGACCATGGCGGCGACGCGGTGGGGCCCGTCGAGCGCAGAAAAGTCCGCGCCGTTCACCGCCCAGAAGCGCTGCCAGCGGCGCACCATATTGCGCGCTTCTTCGACGCTGGCGTTCTTCTCGATCAGCAGCGGTTGCCCGCCGACGTGCGAGAGCACGACGGTGAGGCGCCTGACCCGCATCACGTCGTCC
>DATLIL010000932.1:0-4836 GCA_035539475.1 Polyangiaceae bacterium | reverse complement strand
GCGTACGGTGCTGGACGAGGTCAACCGCATCGCCGGCATCGTGACCGAGTTCACCCGCTTCGCACGGCTTCCCGCGCCCGAGCCCGCGCCCATGGACCTGAACGAGACGGTGCGCTCGGTGGTGAACCTGCACGCGGCGAGTGGCATCGCCATCAGCCTGAAAGGGGACGAGCTGCCCGAGCTCGTGGCCGACCGCGATCAGGTCGTGCAGGTCATGACCAACCTGCTCAACAACGCCGCCGACGCCGTGCGGGACAAGCCCGAAGGCCGCATCGAGGTCGCGCTCCGACTCAGGGGGGAACGAGCGCTGATCGAGGTCCAGGACAACGGTCCGGGGGTGGATCCGGCCATCCGCGAGCGCCTCTTCGAGCCCTACGCGACCACGAAGCCGGAGGGGACCGGCCTGGGGCTCGCCATCGTGCAGCGCATCGCCGTCGAGCACGGCGGCTCCATCTCCTATCGGGACGCGGCAACCGGTGGCGCCGTCTTCAGCGTCGAACTGCCGCTGGCCGGGCCCTCGCTTCCGCCGGAGCCGCCGCCGAGCAGCCGCCTGTCCCAGGAGCCCGCGCCGCCCAGACATAAATAAGCGCCCACTGCACAAACGGGCTGTTAACCGTCCGGAGGGCCGAGCCGTCATGGACGAACGGCCGGAAACCCTCGCAAACTCTTGTTCTTAGCCTCGCGGGCTCGCTACGCTGTCATCGTGCGCCCACGCGCGCCTGCTGGCGCCGCCGGGCTCGCTCCAAACCCAACCCATGACTCTCTCGCCGCGCCAGCTCTTCGCCATTGCTCTGCTGCTCGTAGTTGCCGGCGTTGCAATGAAGCTCGAGCCGCAACTGGCCGGATACGCCGTCATCGTGATGGCGGTGATCGCGGTTGGTGCGCTCATCATGCTGGGCGGTGGAGACGGAGCGCCGCCGACGCAGGCCTTCGAGCAGCTGCGCAACGCCACCCGGCGCATCGGTGATGGTAAGCGACCGGAAGCGCCGGACGGCGCGTCGCCCGCACTCGTCAACGTTTACGAGCAGCTCGGCGAGCTCTCCGATCGCCTGGCAGAGGCCGGCGAGCGCGGCGGGGCGGACATCGAGGAAATCGAGGCGTCGGCTCAGTCGGTGATGAACTCGGTGCGCCAGCTGACCGACGGCGTCGCCAACCAGATGAACGCGGCCGAAGAGTCCTCGCGCCACTTGAAGGACATGGCCAACTCCCTGCGCGAGCTCGGTCAGCACGTCGAGGTGCTGGCTTCGAGCGCCGAGGAGTCGAGCTCGTCGGTCCTGGAGATGACGGCCACCAACGAGCAGGTGGCGGAGAACATCGTCGAGCTCGGCGCCAGCGTGCGCGAGACGGTCGCCAGCATCGAGGAGATGGCCTACTCGATCAAAGAGGTGGCCAAGAACGTGGACGCTCTCTCGCTCACCGCCGAGGAGACGAGCTCCAGCATGAACGAGATGGACGTCTCCATCGACCAGGTGCAGTCGAACGCCAACGAAACGGCGCGCCTGTCGGAAGAAGTGGCCCAGGACGCCGAGCGCGGCGCCGAGGCCATCCTCAAGACGATCGGCGAGATCTACCGCATCAAGGAGAGCAGCCAGGAAGCGGTGGCCGTGATCTCCAACCTGGGCTCCCGCATCGACGCCATCGGTCAGATCCTGAACGTGATCGACGACGTCGCCGAGCAGACCAACCTGCTGGCTCTGAACGCCGCCATCATCGCCGCGCAGGCCGGCGAGCACGGCAAGGGCTTCGCCGTCGTCGCCGACGAGATCAAGGACCTGGCCGAGCGCGCCGGCGCGAGCACCAAGGAGATCGCGGACCTGATCAAGACGATCCAGTCCGAGAGCAAGAACGCGATCCTGGCCGTGGAGCGCGGCGCTCAGAACGTCGATCGCGGCGTCGAGGTCTCGAACGAGGCCGAGCGCGCGCTGAAGAAGATCCTCGAGAGCTCGCAGAAGAGCACCAACATGGTGCGCGCCATCGCTCGTGCCACCGTCGAGCAGGCCAAGGGCAGCAAGCAGGTCACCGACGCCATCGGCCGCATCGCCGCCACCGTGCAGCAGATCGCCGCCGCCACGGCCCAGCAGGCGCGCGGCTCCGAGCTGATCATGAAGAGCGGCGAGAAGATGCGCACCATCGCCCAGCAGGTCGAGCGCTCGACGCAGGAGCAGTCGCGCGGCAGCCGTCAGATCACGACCGCGATCGAGAGCATCAACAACATGGTCGGTCAGCTCTCCGGCGCGCAGCGCTCGCAGAGCCGCGGCACCGAGCGCGCTCTGGCCGCCGCCGGACAGCTCGAAGACGCGGCCCGGCGCCAGGACGCCGCCCTGCGCGATCTGATCGGCTACACCGAGCGCCTGCGCAAAGCCGCGTCGTAACCGAAATAGTGACTATTGTCGGCTCCGGCACTCATTCCCTAAAAGCGGGGTATGAGGAAAAACCGTTCGTTCGCCGTCATCTTGAAGTCCCTGTCAGTGCTGCCGGTGGTGGCCTGCGGAGCAAGCGATCAGGGCTCGGAGACGGTGAGCCGATCCGAGTTCCCCGTTCTCACCGTCGGCGGAGACACGACCGTGGAGAGCGGCACGCCGTCGACCCGCGCGGGCAGCTGCCCTGACGGCTCGATGCCGGATCAGTGCGGCAGCTGGGACGGCGTGGAGCTCTTCGCCTCGCTGAGCGGCAGCACCGCCAGCAACGACGAACGCTGCCTGTGCCGGCCGATCGACTTCGAGCTGCCAGCAGCGCTGACGCTGACGGCGGGCAACGCCGGCAAGCACCGCGCGACGCTGTCGTTCCGCAAGCCGAACGGCGCGGTCACCGAGTGTCGCTACAAGGGCGATCGCATCGGCGGGCACTCGGGTGGCGCGATCGGCGGCTGGCAGTACGTCTTCGAGCAGTGCAGCGACGGCTCCAGGGCCAAGGCCGCGCTCCAGGCCGACTGGTTCAAGCTCGCCGTTTCTTCGACGGATAAACACTCCGGACCGACCGAGGTACGGCTGCGCCTGGGCGAGCCCGACGTGGTCGACGGCGTGGTGCAGGAGAGCGTCTTCTACTCCGACGATCCACGCGTCCCCGAAGCGGCGTTGCACGTCCCGCGCGGCGCAGCGCCTGATTTTCAGGACTTCAGCCTGAGCGTGCTCGAGCAGGTGGTCCCCGGCTCGATGCTGGAGAACGGTGGCAGTCCCGTCGAGAGCGCAGGTCACGCGCTCGACGTGAAGGCGACGGGCGTCGAAGACTTCGTGTTCACGCCGGTGCCCGGCGCGAGCTGTCCGCGCATCGAGCTGCCCTACGATCCGGCGCTGGTGCCGGCGGGCAGCGAGGACTCGCTGCAGGCGCGGCAGATCCTCGACATCGCCGCGCTCCTGGCTGGTCAGTCGACGCTGGCGCCGGTCGGAGACGTCACGGTGGATCCGCTGCGGCACGTGGTGAGCTTCTGCGTCGAGCACCTGAGCTTCTACGCCCCGACGCGTAACTCGGTCTGGAACGCGCAGCTCCTCAGCGCGACGCTGACCGAGGAATTCGGCACACGCACCGTGACGAAGCTCCTTTACTACACCGACCCACCAGCCAACACGATCAAGGCGGGCGGGCCGCTGCCGGTGCTGCAACCTTCGCAACCTTACACGCTGGCGCTGGAGTTCAAGAACCTCGGCAGCACGATCTGGCGGGCCGCTGGAGGCTCCTTCACCACGAACCTGGTCTGGCTCTCGTCGGTCACTCGCTCGGGCGGCACGGTCGTGCAGGCAGCGTCGCCGTTCTTCGGCGACACCACTCTCAACACTTCAGTAGCCAGCGACGTGGTAACCAACGGCACGACCACCTTCTCGATCAACTTGCAGACGCAGAAGACCGGTCTACTCAACCTCTGCCTCTACCACGACATCTCCGCGCCGGGCTCGAACTTCTTCGGCGAATGCTTCTCGTGGGACCACTACACGAACCCTGACGCCGCCTCCGGCACGACCAACGCTCAGGTGGTGGAAGCCTGCGACGGTGTGGACAACGACGGCAACGAGGGCAACAACGAGGGCTTCTATCGAGACGCCGATCGCGACGGTTTCGGTAGCAACGTCATCGCGTCCGCGGCGGATTGCGCGTCCGGCGCCTACGTCACGAACGACACTTCCGACTGCGACGACGGCAACGCCGCGACGCATCCCGGCGCGACCGAGATCTGCAACCACGTCGACAACAACTGCACGGCCGGCACGAGCGACGAACCGAAACTCACGTTCTACCGAGACAGCGACGGTGACACCTACGGCAACGCCGCCGGAGGAATGCAGCAGGATTGCTCCGCGCCCAGCGGCTACGCCACGAGCAACGACGACTGCAACGACGGAAACTCTGCGATCCACCCGAACGCCGCGGACGTTTGCGACGGCGTCGACAGCAACTGCGACGGCAAGCAGGAAACGATCTCGACCTACTACCCCGACTGCGACCAGGATACCTTCGGCCGCAACGAGTCGTGCTTGGCGGTCCCCGTGGTCACGGGCTGCGAGCTCCCGCCGCCCGTGCTCGCCGACCAGGCTGGCACCACGGTCTCGGTCCCCTACGTGACGAACAGCTCCGACTGCGACAACAACAACCAGTCGATCAATCCGAATGCCACCGAGGTCTGCGATTTCGTCGACAACAACTGCGCGAACGGCACGAGCGACGAACCGCGCATCAGCTACTCCTACGATCGGGACCAGGACGGCTGGTGCACGAGCCAGACCGTCAGCGGCTGCCCCGGTATCGCGCCCGACGCGGGCATGATCCCGAGCTCTACCTGCGAGTCCTTCATCGCACCGCCGACGGTCGCCACCATCGACTGCAACGACGCCAACTCGATGGCAG
>DATLIL010000931.1:0-9304 GCA_035539475.1 Polyangiaceae bacterium | reverse complement strand
ACTCCGAGTGAGCCGAGCTCCGCTGGCGCCGCGGGCAGCGCCGGCGCGACTCCGAGCGTCACTGCGGGCAGCGGCGGCACTGCGGGGACCGGAGGCACTTCGGCGGCGGGCACGGCCGGCAGTTCCCGCTGTTCCTGAAGTGCCGGCCGTGCCCGCCGCCGAAGTGCCTCCGGTCCCCGCAGTGCCGCCGCTGCCCGCAGTGACGCTCGGAGTCGCGCCGGCGCTGCCCGCGGCGCCAGCGGAGCTCGGCTCACTCGGAGTGGTGGGGCTTCCGCAACTCATGCTCGTCACCAGGGCGACGAACAACAGCAGTGGTGGTGTCGAGATCTTGCGCATGTTCGCTGGCACTCCGTGACGCTGACGACGAACGCGCATACACGTCGGACGACGCCCACGGACAAAGGGTGCGAGATATGTCTGCCGCTTCCACGCGTGACAGACATATCTCGCTCAGCACTCAAAAAAGAGAAGCGGCGGCTGCGTAACATGAGATATGGAACGCACACAAGCAGAGCTTCGATGGAATGCGCGTGTGCCCGCGTGAACCATCGAGTCTCGAAAACCTTCAATCGTTACGTTTTTTGCGTGCTGGGTCCGGGTCAGCCGCAATCAGTCGGTGAGTTGTGCCAATGGCTCGAAGAGGGTTGGGTATCGTCCTATCTACGATTGCGCTCGAGTTCACACTCGGGTGCTCCGATGTTGCTCAGCAACCCGTTGCAAGCGGCGCTGCACCAGCGCTGGGAGGCAGCGCCGGTGCAACGGCGAGCAGCGGCGCCGGGGGCGTGGGCGGCTACGCTGGTGCTGGAAGTGGCGGTGCCGCGGGCGGTGGCGGGCAGAGCGCTGGATCGGGCGGCGCAGATCCCATCGCCGGGGCGCCCAGCGCTGGATCGGGCGGCAGCGGCGGCGCTCCGCAGTGTGCCCCGATGTGCAGTGGAACCACGCCCGTCTGCGACCTCGCGACGGTGACCTGCAAGACCTGCACGGCCTTCGAGGGTTGCAGCAGCGACAAGCCGCTGTGCGACACGGCGGCCAACGGAGGGCTGGGGGAGTGCAAGCTCACCGAAGTGATCGCGATCTACACCGACTACTTGCTGAACATGGATCTCGCGCATCGCAGCTACGTCTACGACGCGAACGAGTGGTTCCCGAGCGTCGCCGAAGCCAACGGCTTTACCTACGAAGCCACGCCGGACTGGGAACGGCTCAAGACCGTCGTTCCGGCGCGTGGTCGCATCGTCGCCTTCCTCGACGACAAGCCGAAGGACCTGACTCAGCAAGCAGCCTTCCAGGCGTACATGGACGGCGGCGGCGCCTGGTTCGGTTGCCACTTCGCCGCTTACAACCCTGCTCCGACCGACTGGGACTGGTACTTCAATCAGTTCCTCGGTTCCGGCGGATACAACGGCAATACCTGGCGCCCCACGTCCGCAGAGCTCCTGGTCGAAAACCCCGCACACCCACTCTCGGAAGGGCTTGGCAGCGTGTTCACCGCCGCGCCGAACGAATGGTACGCGTGGAAGATCGATCTGCGCACTAAACCGAACATCGAGATCCTGTTGTCAATCGATCCTTCGAGCTTCCCCCTGGGGACCGGACCAAAGCCTGAAGAGATCTGGCACGAGGGCTACTACCCGATCGTCTGGACGAACACGGACTATCGGATGCTCTACATCAACATGGGCCACGACGACATGGACTACGGCGGCACCAACGGCCCGCTCTCGTCGACGTTCAGCAGCCCAGAGCAGAACCAGATGTACTTGAACGCCATCCGCTGGCTGGGTGGCGCGATCGAATTACCCTAAAGCTCGTCTGTCAGCAGCGCGCGCTGGAAGCGCCTCGGGCGGCCTTCGTGTACGCTAGCGGTACATCTCTGCGGGTGAGCGTTGAAGGAATGACGCTCGGCATGCCATTCGCATAGGTGAGGCAGCACTCCACGGAGGCGAGCACGATGAAAGCGCGTATCCTGGTTACCTCACTGACCTTCACGGTCGCCTCCCTGTTCGCCTTGAGCTGCGACAGCGGGAGCGACGAGGACGGTGCCGGAGCTTCCGGCACTGCTGGCTCCAGCACCTCCGGCAGGGGTGGCGGCAACTCGGGTGGGTCGAACACCGGGGGATCGAGCAGCGGCGGTTCGAGCGGCACGGGCTCTGGCGCCAGCACCTCCATGGCAGGCTCGGACGATCCGGGAGCGGGCGGAACGGCGAGCGGCGGCAGCGGCGGCACCGGCGTCTCGGGCGATCCGTGCTCCGCGCCGGGACTCGTGTGGAAGTCCGCCAGGAAGACGAACTTCGAGTCGTATCCCGATCCTGGCAGCGAGGAGTGCATCGAGTACAACGGCTGCACCTGGGCCGGGCAGTTCGCCTTCTGTGACGGCACCAAGCCGGAAGACTGGGTCAGCGCGCACGACATCGCGGCGGTGTTCCCGGCAGACGGGCTCGAGCTCCACAACCTCTGTATCAGGAGCGGGAGCACCACGATGGTGGTGACGGCGCTCGACACCTGCGGTGACGAAGACTGCAGCGGTTGTTGCACCGAGAACCGCGGCGACGCCGACCGCCTGATCGATCTCGAGAAGTACACGAACGAACGCTGGGGCCTCGAGGACGGCGAGATCGAGTGGGCCGACCTCGGCGAGAACCCCAGCGCCTGCGATTGACCGCCCGCTCACATGCCGGGTATCGGCATGATCTCGACGATCTCGATGGTCGCACCTTCGCCCATCATGAAGTGCGGGTGCCCCTTCAACGTCTCTGCCAGCGCCTCCTTCGACTCCGCCTGCAGCAGCGAATAGCCGCCGAGATCGTTGACGACCGGTGAGGCGCCGCTGGCGGTCATGCGCAGGCTCTTTCCGAGCGGTGCGCCCATGTCGACGATCGACGCGGCCGCTTTGTTGCCCCAGGCCATCCAGGCGTCCATGCCGGCCTTCTGCTGCTCCGGCGTGGCCTTCATCATCTGCTCGAACGAAGCGATCGGTGCCTTGTAGAGAACGAGAAACTTCTTCATCGTGAAACCCTCCGTGATCACCGAATTACGCTGCTCGAGCGTGGGCGGCAATCGCACCTCCCCTCCGACCGGTTCGGCGACCCCCGACCCGTTGGCCGCCGCGGCGATAACGCTGTTTGAAGGCCGAGCGTGACCCGTTTTGTGAACGGCTTACACTGGATATTTTCATGGCGGCCCCGCGTCGTTATCCGGCGATCCTCGCCCTGATCGCGCTCGCATCCGCTTGCGACAATCCCAACCTCATCGCGCTGCGAATCACCGGTTCGTCCGACGGTGCCGCTGGCGCCGATCAGGGTGACGGTGGCGCAGGCGCAACGGGCGCGGCTGGTGAGGGCGGCACCGACACCGGTGGGCTGGGCGGCGAAGCCGGTCAGGCGATGGCTGGCGCTGATGATGGAGGAGCCGGCAGCGGCGGCAGCGGCGGTGACGTCCTCACGAGTGGTGCGAGCGCAGGCGGGAACGCAGGCGAGGGCACCGCGGGCGACGGCGGCGCGGCGGCGAGCGCGGGCGCTGGCCTGACTGGCAACGCTGGAGCACCTGGTGATGCGGGCGCAGCGGGCAGTGGCGGCACTTCTGGGAGCGGCGGCAGTTCCGGCAGCGGCGGCGCTTCCGGCGATGGTGGCACTTCGGGCGGCGGCGGTACTTCGGGCAGCGCTGGCACCTCCGGTGACGGCGGCACTTCGGGCAGCGGCGGTAGCTCGGGCAGCGCTGGCTCCGGTGGTGGCGGGCCCTGCGTGCCGAGCTTCACGAGCACCTTCAAGAACAACAGTGGAGGCATTCCAGGAGCCATCGCCGTCGTCGATCTCAACCAGGGTGGTTACCCGGATATCGTCGTCGCGGGGCAGGAGTCGTCGTTCACCGGCGTTGCGCTGCCCTGGTACGACAACACCGGCGGGCGCACGCTACCGACGGCGCAGTACCTCGAGACCCCGTACAACATGCGCACCAACACGCTCGCCGTGGACGACTTCGACGGCGATACCTTCCCGGATCTGGCCGTATCGGACCGCGCCGAAGGTTTCCGCATCTTCATCAACAACGGCGACGCGACCTTCGCCCAACCCCCGCCTTTCTACGACTCGGTGCTCGACTTGAGATCGATCGTCACTGCCGACTTCGACGGGATCAATGGGCCAGACGTCGCGTTCAGTGCCTATGCCAATGTGTGGGTGCGCATGAACAACGGTGATGGCACGTTCGCGGCCGGCACGAATTATGTGGCCGGTGCGGCGTCGGTCGTCGTGCGTTCGGTCACCGTCGGCGACTTCAACGGCGATACCTGGCCGGACTTCGCCATGACCACGTCGCTCGCCATCGGCGTCCGCATGAACAACGGCGACGGCACCTTCGGCGCCCAGGTCGACTATCCCGCGGGCTCCACGTCGGGCAACGTCGAGGGCGTCAGGTCCATCGTTGCCGGCGATCTCGACGACGACAATGACGTTGACCTCACGGTCGTCAACACCGGGGGCAGCACGGCCAGCGCAGGCGTGTTCCTGAACGACGGCAGCGGAACATTCGCTGCCCAGGTGCGCTACCCCGTCACTGGGAGCGGTTCGCTGCTCTCGGGCGACCTACGAGCGGCCATCGGTGACATCAGCCGCGACGGCAAGGTCGACATCGTGATGCCCACCTATGACGGGAACACGGTGGCGCTGCTGATGGGGGTGGGTGACGGCACCTTCCAGTCCCCCGTCGCCTTGTCGGCCGGCTTGGCGCCGAACAACGTTGCGATCGACGACGTCGACCTCGACGGCTTCCTCGACGTCGTCGTGAGCACCAACGACCCGAACAACGGAAACGGTCGGGTGATGGTCTTCTATTCGGACACCGGCTGCCCCTGACAGGCGTTCAGTGCGAATATGGAGGCTCGATCGCCTGCCGCAGACGGACTAAAGCGGCGTACATCATGCGATTTGCCCTCGGTCTCGCCGTCGGCCTGTTGATCAGTGCCGCGGCAGGTCCCCTCGCCGCGCAGGACGAACGCGACGCGGCGCGTGACGCCTACAACGCCGGCACGCTGGCGTTCGAGAACGGCGACTTCGGCGCTGCGCTCGTGCAGTTCAGGATGGCGAACGATCTCATCCCGACGCCGCACGCGCTCTACTGGATCGCGCGGACGCTGGACAAGCTCGACCGCCACGACGAGGCGGTCAAGGCGTATGAAGATCTGCTCGCGCATCCCGACGCCAGCAAGCTCGGCGACGACAAGCTCACGACGGCGCGCAACCGTCTGGCCGCGCTGAAGGGTGGTCCCGGGCCAGAGGCTTCCGCGGAACCGCTACCGGGCGAGACGCCCGCCGAGCAAGCGCCGATCGTGGACGTGCCGACGGGCGAACAGGCGCCGCCGCCCGAGCGCACGCATGAGTTCAGGTGGAAGAACCACCTGTTCGAGATCGGCGTGATCACCGGACCGCTGTTCTTGAACGCGTCGCACAACCTGATCGAGGAAGGCTACGATCACGCCGACTACAGCCTGGCCTGGCTGCTCGGTGTGCGCGCCGGGTACTACCCGATCCAGTTCGTCGGTATCGAGCTCGACTATGCGCACGGCTGGGCGCACGTGAAAGAGACCTCGACGCAAACGCTGGGCTCCGGCGGCGACAGCGCGCAGTTCAACCTCGGCCGCGGTTACGTCGTGGGGCAATACCCGATCGAGCGCTTCGTACCGTTCGCGAAGGTCGGCGGCGGCGTGATCAACGCCAAGTCCGATCGCCTGGGCAATGACACTGATTTCATGCTCGTGGTCGGCGCCGGCGCCAAGGTAGCCGTGAGCAAGGTCTTCACGCCGCGTCTCGATTTGCACCTCGACATGACGCAGAAGAAGGGTGGCGGGTTTTCCGAGGGGATCGCCGTGCACCCGGAGATCTTGCTGGGAATAGACTTCACCCTGGGCCGCTGAGCCGAGCACGCCGGCCGGCAAATCGTGTACGCTGGCTGGGAATGTCCTGGACGCTTCCGTATTTCGACTACCTCGTGACCTACGGGGGGATCTCCCATATCGGGAGGGTGCGCGAGAACAACGAGGACGCCTGGATCGTCGACCCCGCCTACGGGCTCTTCGCCGTGGCCGACGGCGTCGGTGGCAAGGCTGCCGGCGAGGTGGCGTCACGTTATGCGGTGCAGCGCGTGTCGGCGCCGCTCGCCACTCCGGCGGCTCAGGCCACACTGCACGCGTATCTGCAGAACCCCGACATCGGCAACCGCGCTCAGGTGTTCGCGCTGCTCAAGGAGGGTGTGAACCTGGCCAACCGCGAGATCCGCGCTCGCCAGCAGCAGAACCTGGCCGAGCGCGGCATGTCGTGTACCCTCGACGTGGCGTTGCTGCTCGGTTCGCACGCCTTCATCATGCACGCGGGCGACAGTCGCGTGTACCTGGCGCGCTCCGCGACGACCCTGCAGCTGACGACCGACCACACGCTGCAAGCCAGCCTGCTGGCCCACGGCGTGGCGACGCCGTCCGAGCCTCCGGTGCGCGGCGCCTCGCGGCTGACCAACGGCATCGGAATGAAGGACGACGTCAAGGTCGACGAGGTCTTTGCCGATCTGTCGAGCGGGGATCGCCTGCTGCTCTGCACGGACGGCGTCAGCGGTGAGGTGGCGATCGAAAAGGAGATCGGCGAGCTGACCCGCAAGGGCCGCCCGGAAGAAGCCGTGGTCGAGCTGATCAACGGTGCGATGGCGTCGGGTGGTCGCGACAACGCGACGGCCGTGTTGATCGAGGTCGGGCCGCGCCGGGTGAACCGTCCGACGGTCGATCACGGGCAGACGGCGCAGGACATGATGCTGGCGTCGCATTCGCCGATCCTGCTCGGGCTCGAGCCGGAGCTCGTGGCGCTCGCCCTGCAGTCTGCGATCGAGGTGAGGTTCGACGCCGGCGCGAAGGTGCCGCGCAACGACGCCGGCGATCGCGTGGCCTACATCGTGCTGAACGGTTCGGTGTCGACGCCGCAAGGCTGGACGCTCGGCCCGGGTGCGGTGGTCTACCCCGAGTCGCTCGGCGACGGCGGCCGCGGCAAGGATCTGTGCAAGGCCGAGGTGCCGACGCGGGCGCTGCGCATTCGCGGCGACGATCTGCGCGAGGTGTGCGCGACGAACGTGACGCTCGCCGCCAAGCTGTACGAGCGTCTAGCGCGTAACCTGGCGCGCATGCTCGGCTGAGATCGAGCGCGGTCAAGCTCGCTTCTTTTACCGTCGTCGCTCGCTTCGCCCTCGCGAATGCGGAAATCTTACAAGCATCTGCGCGAAGCTTCCAAGCCAGCACTACGCGCCAGAGCGTAGCTTCGCCCTCGAATCGGGGATTCAATCGAGCTCGATTGGCGCGATGAAAGTGCGTTCTTCGAGCCTCGTTCGAGGGAGTACGCACGATGAAAAGCCATACCTTCGTCTCGCTGGGCAGCCTGTCGCTCGTTCTCGTTGGGCTGATGAGCGCTTGTGCAGAAGAGCCGTACGACTACTCCAAGATCGGCAACCGGGCGCGCGGCGGCTCCTCCGGCGCAGGCGGCGGCGGTGGTGCTTCGGCGGGCGGAGGCAGTGCCGGCACGGGAAACACGGCGGGCTCTGCCGGTAGCGCGCTGAGCTCCGCGGGCTCGGCGGGGGCCGGTGGCACAGCGGGCTCGGCGGGTAGCGCTGGCTCGGGCGGCAGCGCCGGCGGCGCGGTCTGCGACCCCGACGACGAATGCTGCGACGATCCCGCGAAGACCGCGCCGGGAGAGTGTGGTTGCGGCGTTGCCGACGACGACACCGACGCAGACGGGGAGCTCGATTGCAACGAGGCCTGCCCACAAGACCCCGACAAGACGGAGCCCGGTGAGTGCGGCTGCGGCTCACGTGAGAACGACAGCGACGACGATGGCGTGATCGATTGTCAGCCCGGCCACTATTTCGAGGCCGAGGACGGCGTGCTCTCGGTGGTGGACGCGCCCATCGTCGTTCCCGGCGAGGGCGGCGCCGGTGGAGGTGGCGGCGCGCCTGCCGTCGACCTGCCGAAGGACTTCACCATCGGTGAAGACGCGGCGGCCTCGAGCGCGCACTACCTCGAGTCGCCTGCGGGTTTCGTCGCCGACGCCCAGCCGGGGCCCGCCCGCGCGAGCTACGAAATCGAGATCCTGGACCAGGATAGCTACGTCTTCTGGGGCCGGTTCTACACGCCTGGCCGTGATCACAACCGCCTCTGGGTCAGGGTCGACGAGGGGGAGTGGACCAAGCTGCGCGTGACGACCGGCGAAGCCTGGTTCTGGTACACCTTTCACGCCGAAGGCCAGTTCGCCACTCCCATCAGCTACGAGCTGACCGAGGGCTTGCACACGCTGACCGTCGCCAGCGACACCGACGGCGTGCGCGTCGATCGCTTCTACGTCACACCCGGCGGCGACATTCCGCCGGGTAACGATACGAACTGCAACCCGCCTCACAGCATCCTGATGGGCGGCGTTTGTCAGTCGAGCTGCGGCGGGTTGCAGGGCAACAGCTGCGACGCGGTGATGTGTGAAGGGCTGACGCCGCTGCCGGCCTACGACTGCGAGATCTGCTGCCAGCTGCCCTGAGCTCAGAAGCTGGTCGCCGAGCGGCAGGCGCCGTCCTGGCAGGTCATGAGCGAGCTCGTGCAGTCGGCGTCCGCGCTGCACGTCTCGAGGCAGCGGGTGTCGTCCGTTCCGAGCTCGACGCAGGTGGTCCCCTCTTCGCAGAGCGGCTCACCAGCCATACCGTCGGTGTTACACGGCATGTTCACTTCACCGGCGCGGCCCGCCTTCATGGCGTACCAGAAGAGCGGGCCACCGGGGATCGGGCGGCACAGGTTTCCGCTCGCCGTGTCGTCGATCGGCAGGACGACCTCCGCGTCGAACTCGGTCTCGTCCTTCGGACACGTCTTCAGGGCGACGCGCACGGGTAGCGGCTCGCTCCACGACACGCCCGTGAGCTCGAAGTCGAGATCGTACAGGCACGAACCACAGGCCGCGATGAGGCAGCTCGGATTGAGCGCCACGAGCTCGAGCGCGCCGTCGTCGGCGAGCGTGGCCTCGCCTTCCTCCCACGTGACCCCGCAGCCCGAATCGAAGTTGAGCAGCCGGATGACGAGCGAGTCGTCGTCGCCGCGCTCCCAGGAAAAACACTGCAGCCCGTCGGCGTCCGAGCTCACCAGGAGCGGCTGCTGTCCGGGATCCTCCGGCATCGCGGTCTTGCAGCCGCTGCCTTCGAAGTGAACGAGCGGACCGCTGTCGGTCTCGATCGGATTGTCGGTCTCGGTCCCGTTGCACCCCGCCCACAGACCCACCGTCACCAAAGCCAAGAACTTCTT
>DATLIL010000930.1:0-16443 GCA_035539475.1 Polyangiaceae bacterium | reverse complement strand
CCCTACACCCTGGTTTTCGAAGCACCCTATTCGCACGCTCGCGCGCGATGACGCGCGGGAACGGCGTCAAAGTCGTCGGCGCGCATCAGACGGTCCGTGGCGGCCACCTGAGCCTTGCGAGCAGCATGAATCGCACGAGGCGTCGGCGAAGGACGGTCGTCGTTCGAAAACGCGTCAAGCACCAAGTGACTGTCGCTTGACGATTGGCCTCGACTCGACCTCTGTTGGACTACGTCGACGCCGCCGTGAGCCCAGGGTACGTTGGACGGACCGGAAAATGAGCATTTCGCGCGCTGGGCAGGGCGACGTTTTCGTGTGGCTAGAGGAAGTCAGAGCAAGACCTGGAATGTACATCGGGGCCACGAAGGATCCACTCATGGAACTCGAAACCATGCTTGCCGGCTACTACTCGTCTCTTGCCCTTCACGGAATTGTCGAGCCGGTCCCTGGCATGTCGCATCACGTCAGAGCATGGCTCTATTGCACCACCGGATGGTCCACCTCTGCGGGCTGGGCTCCCGCATTGCGACAGCACTCCCGCGGCAAAGACCCATTGGCGCTCTTCTTTCAGCTGGTCAACCAGTACAAGGCGCTCAGGCCTGACGTTCGCCTCAGCGTAGCGCGCCGTGGCAGCGCACGAACGACTGATCGCCCAACGCGGATCGACATCATTCGCTACGCCCCGACACGACTGCACTTTCTCCGTCTCTGGCATGGACGGAAGACACGCGACGACTGGATCCTCATGGACCCGCACGGTAGTCACCTGACTTCTCTGCCTTTCGCGAAGCGTGCCCTCGCTGCGAAGTTTTCTGAATGATCGCAAAAGCGTTATCCCGTGACGACCCTGACTGGTGTCACCAGCTGAGCCCCATCGGCAACGAGTCGCCTGGGCCTTGCTAGTGGCACCGCCTGGCGGGAGGCCGCCGTGATCTGGGGGTGCGCTTTGATTCGCCGTTCTCGAGTCAGCATTGAGATTTCGCGGCTGAAGCGAGTGAGCGATGCCCCACAAAAAAAACGCGAGGGGCTAGCAGCTTCGCTCGCCGCTAGCCCCTCAGTGCGTCCTTGCGTGAGAACTACGGCTGATTGCAGGCGTTGCCAGGGACGGGGCAGACCCAGCCTGCCTCGATCACCTGACAATCGGCGCGGCAGCCGTCGCCGCTGACCATGTTGCCGTCGTCGCAGACCTCGGCGAGCTCGACGACCCCGTTGCCGCACTGCGAGCAGACGTTACCCGGGATTGGACAGCTGAAGCCGGGTTCGACCGCGTTGCAGGTGCTGTTGCAGCCATCGCCGTTGACCGTGTTGCCGTCGTCGCAGACCTCCGGGAACTCGACGACTCCGTCGCCGCAAAGGGACTCGACGAGGCAAGTCGCGCTGCAGCCGTCGCCGTTGAGGTTGTTGCCGTCGTCGCACTGCTCGGCCCCGTCCACGACGCCGTCACCGCAGATGATCTCGATCGTGCAGACCGCGCTGCAGCCGTCGCCATTCACGACGTTGCCGTCGTCGCACTCCTCACCGAGCCAGGGCTGGAGCACGTTGTCCGAGCAGTACTCGAGCATACACGTGGCGCTGCAGCCGTCGCCATTCACGACGTTGCCGTCGTCGCACTGCTCGGGCACGCTGACGACGCCGTCACCACAGATCTGCTCGAGCTGGCAGTTGACGCTGCAGCCGTCGCCGTTGAACAGGTTGCCGTCGTCGCACTCTTCACCGAGCCCGAACTGGACCACGCCGTCGGAGCAGTACTCGACGGTGCAGTTGGCGGCGCAGCCGTCGCCGCTCATGTTGTTGAAGTCGTCACACTCCTCGGACGGGTCGATCATGCCGTTGCCGCAGGAGCCGTTGGGCACACACACGCTCGCCTGGCAGATCTCGCTGGGCGCGCAGTCGGCGTCGCTGGCACAGGCGGTCTCGACGACGGAAATATCGACCGTGAGCTCTCCGGGGCCGAGCACGATGACGTCGTTGCCGGCGCGAAACTGGAACGTGAGCACCGTCTCCGTGTCGGGCTGGATCGAGGCCTGGACGGGGTTCGGGGAGATGAGCTCGGCCTCGACCTGCGTCTCTTCGGGACCCATGCGCCAGAGCTGCCAGCCCGGCCAGAGCTCGACGCTGTAGATGCCCGCCGCGAGCGACGTGGTGAAGCTCGTGGCGTCTTCCGGAGGCGCAACGACGGTGGTCTGCGGGCCCCACGTGACGAACTGTGCATACCGCAAGCGGTAGACGTTGCCGCTCGCCGCGGTGGTCTCGAGCGGCAGGCGCATCGAGCCCGTCTGCTCGACCTCGCTGCTCGGATCCTTGCCGCTGTCGCTACAGGCGGTCACCAGCCCGCCGAGCACCGTGACTACCAGGGTACATCCCAGAAACTTCCAGTTCATTCGTCCTCCAGATCAAACCGACTGCAATTTGAGCCTGGAGTCGTGGCCAAGACGCCGGTGTGGGTCAATAGTCATCGAGCCGGTGCACGAATTCTGCGCCCGATTCATCCGAACCCCTCGTGAAACCCGTTTCACGTCGCTGTGACGGACGGCCCTCTACGGCGCCTCCGAGTCTAGCGTTGGTCCAAACTCGTTGTTCACGATCTCTTCGAGCTCGAACGTGAGCTCGGCATCGCTGAGCTTCGGTGTGATGCGCACCGTGCCTTTCCCGGGGCTGTGTCGAAGCAGGCTCGGACCCTCGTTGATGAGGAGCTCATGGCCCTGCGAGCTCCAGCACCGGTCGTACTTCTCGAGGAAACGGTACGGGTACTCGAGGCGGCTCACTATCCGTCCCGTTCGGACATCCCATACCACGAGCCCCTCGTCGTTCACGCCACCGAGATAGCGATCGTCAGCGCTCCAGTCTTCCGCGGAGCCATGACTGGGCGCGAGGGCTTCCAGTCGGAGCAGGCGCTTTCCTTTCACGCTCCAGATCGTGTTCGCCGTGAGGAAGCGATCGCCCTCGTGCGACGACGTGATCTCCGGCGACCCTTCGTCCGGTACTCCGCTTTCAATCCTCGTGCGCGCAGCGCCTGCTTTCCAGAACGCCACCCGGTAGTCGGTTCTGAAGGTAAAGACAGCCGCGAGAGCCGCCTTGTCAGGCGACATTTCCGGGCGAGCAAGGGGGGAGGATTCCCGCGCGCTCGTTTCGACCAGCAAGTCACCGAACCAGCGTGCAGCCACGCCAGCTCTGAGCTCCGATTGAGCCCACCGTGCGACAATCCGGCCATTGCTTGCGTCGATGACCAGGGGCCCGCGGTCGTCCGTTCCCAGTAGCCAGCGCATGGACGGTGACCAGACGTGCGCAGAAAAAGCCGTCGATTCCCAGAGCGCTGAACCTGTCGCCACGTCGAAGAGGCGTGTGTGTCGCTGGGGGTCGAACTGGTTCACCGCGATCCGCTGTCCATTCGGAGACGGTACGCATTGCTCGCACGTGAAGCTGCCGGAGACCTCGCCCTCCAGGGTGACAATCTGGAAGCTCCCGTCATCGCGGGCGAGCCACGCTCCAGCGCCGTGCTCCAAGAAGTCGACCTGCCCATAGCGACCTGGAGGAGCAATACGCGTGGGCTCGAGCGCGCTGCCGGTGTTTCGCCAGACCCATACACCAGACCAGGGCAAGCTCGGGTCTCGATCGAAGATGGTGAGGAAGCGGTCATCCTTCACGTCCCATGAAACACGAAACGAACGCGGCACTGCCCCCAGACAGACGGTGTGTCCGACCGACCTTTCGCTCTTCGCGATCAGGGTGCCGTTGGATCCCCAAAGGCTCAGCTGGCCTGACTCGGACGCGAAGAGAAAGCGATGCCCAGACGGGTGGGTCATGATGCACGCTGGCAACGAGCCGTCAGGGCTCGTGATCTTCGCCAGTACGCTGAGCGAGCCTGGCTCGATGAGGTAGAGCTCGCTGTCGTTTTGCACGAACGTGTGCCCGCCTTGAACCCAGAAGCTCGGCTTCGGATCCTCTTCGTCTTCGTCGAGAACGTCGGCTGACTCAGCAGGCGGCGCCTTCGGGGGCTCCCCAGCGCGACCCGCGACTGGAGCGACCACTCCTGTGGACCCTTTTTCTGCCGCACAGGCCAGCAGGAGGACCAGGGCCAGGCCAGCGAAGGGTCTCATCCCTTCTACAACGGCCCAGAGTCGTGACTGTGACTCAAGAGCCGGGCATGCTGTGCTCGATGAGGCTCCGGTCCCTGATCGCTCTTGCGGTTTCGCTGGAGCTCATGGGTTGCGTTACCAGCCCTGCCGAGCAGCCTGACGATGGCCAGAAGCCCATCACCTGGCCAGCGCAGGGCTTCCGCTGGTTCATCTACCCCACCGTCGTGTACGGTTGGATCCATCCACCGCGCATTCAACTCGTCATGCGCGGCGCTCGCGATCGCATCCGGGAGTGTTTCGATGCTGGCTACGCCCGCAACCCGGAGCTCGCCGGTCGGATCGTCGTGAATTTCGTGATCGACACCGACGGATCGGCCAAAAGCGTCAGCGCTCATTCCACGACGCTCGCGGACCGAGAGGTCGTTGCGTGCGTGGTCGATCGCTTCAGGGAAATCGGTTTTCCACAGCCCGACAGGGGCACTGTCACGGTCCAGCAACCGATGTCCGTGGAGCCGGAGCGGCAGAAGAACTAGTGCTAGCCTGAACAGCTGCAATTGAGACTGTGCCAGCAAAGTGTGCCACCGGATGTCGCGAACCAGGGTAGGACGATGGCCCACGTCGTTTGATATCAAAGGCTTTCACCGTTGTTGTGCCGTGGCACGCAACGTGCTCTCAAACGCCATGCTCGAAGGAGGCTTGTCATGCGGCTCTGGCTTTACGGTCTGACGTTGGCTGCGCTCGGCAGCGGTGCCTGCTACTCGGCGGGCGGCTCGGACGAGGCCGAGAACACCGGCGGGACCGCTGGCACCACGAGCGGAGGTTCGGCCAGCGGCGGGTCATCCCGCGGCGGTTCGAGCAGCGGTGGCACCACGGGCCGAGGCGGCAGCTCGAGCGGTGGCAGCTCTGCAGCAGCCGGCACGGGCAGCACCGGCGGGACAGGCGGCACCAACGACATCCAGTGCACTGGCACGGACTCGGTGTTCGCCGGCATCGACAAGACGTGTTCGTCGGTTGACGACTGCGTTCTCGTCAACCACACGGCGGATTGCTGCGGCACGATCCTGATCATGGGGATCAACGCCGGCGATCAGCAGACCTTCAACGACGCCGAGAGCTACTGCTCCGCCCTGCTGCCGCTGTGTGGCTGCGCCGCGCAAGGCACGAACCTCGAAGACGGCACGGTGATGGACTTCAACGACACCAACTACGGTGTCGAGTGCCTGGATGGCCAGTGCAGGAGTGCCTACACCGGTGAAAGCTTCTCTTGCCTGACGGCCACGTGCACGGCGACCCAGTACTGCCAGATCGTGAGCGGCGGCCCCGCGGGTTCCGAGGCCACCGGCAGCTGTTACCCGCTCGGCGGGTGCACCGACTGTACGTGCATCAACGCGGTCGGCTGCCAGTGCGCGGAGGCCGAAGGTCACATCACGATCACCTGCGCTGCGCCTTGATCACGATCGGTCCGGCACCCAGCCTCCGTGAAAACCAAAGGGCACCCGCACCGGCAGCTCGATGACGGCGAGCGGATCACTGGCGAAGTCCTGCGCCGATAGGATCACGACGTCGCTGGCGTTGCGAGTGGCGTCATAGACGTACGACATCACGTAGCCGTCGTCCTCGTCGGTCGCGTCCCTGCGCTGGACGAACACCGGCTCCAAGGTCGCGCGACCGGAGCCAAAGTCGTGCACCTCGGTGGTGGCGTCGCGCACGTCGTGCTTGTAGGCGGGCCCGGTGTACGCCCTGTCGCCCCACCAGTGCGCCGTATAGGCGTAGCGATACTCACCGGCGCTGCAGTCGTCGTTGATACGCGGGAACTCACCCTTGTGATCGTCGAGCACGCGCTCGGTGGCCTGGCCGCGAGCGCGATTCAGGGTCCAGCGCACCAGGTTCGGGCCGCCCTCCTCCGGCCACAAGGTGTGGGTATCGAACGTGCGCGGATGACGCACCACGTCCACGATCACGTCACCGCCCGTCTCGTAGGAGTTGACGATGTGGAACACGAAGCAGGGCGACACCTCGAACCAGCTGATGCCGCTGAGGTCGCCGTTGCGCGGCAAGAGCCCCACGCGCGGCGGCCGCTCGTCGTTCCAGAAATAGGGGAAGGGGTGCCCCGGATGCAGCGCTGGCTGGAGCGTGACCGGAAGGTCGAGCACGACGATGAAGTTCTGGGTGATGCCGACGTCGTGGACCATCGGCATGTGCGGCGCCGGAATATCAGCCCGCGTCTCCGCCTTGCCCGTCGCATCGATCCTCACGTAGCGCAGCGACGGCCGCCCCGGCTCATAGGTCACCGCCACGAGCTCCCCCGTCGCCGGGTCCCCCTTCGGATGCGCCGTGTACCCGCCCTCCAACGTTCCCCCAAAATCCGAGCGAGCCACGCTGTTCAGGTTGTAGTCGAGCTCGATCGGCTTCGCCCCGGCCTCCACGACCGCATAAACCCGCCCGCCAATGGTCACCACGTTGGTGTTCACCGGTAGCCGCGGATCCCCGGGACCCGCAATCAGCGGCTTGGCCAGCGCCTCCGCCGCGTCCGCGCTCAGCGTGAAGCGGCTCCGATACCATTCCGCCCGCCCGCCGCTCATGCGCAGCCCATGCACGAGCCCCGTCCCCGTGAACCAGTGGTACGCCAGCGGCTGCCGCGGCCCGATCGGGCTTGGTCCGATGCGCAGCAACCGACCATCCAGGTCCTTCGGGATCTGCCCGCGCACCCGGAGCTCGATCGCCGTCGTCTCCGTGATCATCGGGGCGAAGTTGCCCCCCGTCAGATACGGGTTCTGAGCATCCATCGGCACCGGCAACGGCTTGGCCGACGCCTTGTTCGAGCTCGCGATAGGTCCAACGTTCGCCATGGGAGTCCTCCGACGCTCAATCGAAGCGAGCCTCGTGCCACCACGCTCGCGCAACGCTCCTCCAAGCGCGGACCCACGTGACCCGTGCCCTCGTGCGCAGTGGGGCGCCGTGCTTCCCGAGAGCGGCCGGATCGGGTGGGCAGCACCGTAACGGGCGCGCCTTTGCTCGCTTCACGGCGCAGGGTCATGCCGGTGCCCACGTGGGCGGAGACGCAGCCGCGCACGGGCCCCGGTGCAACGGCCCCAGAATCGTGACGGTGCTCGAGCCCGTGTCCGTGTCGGAGCCGGAGCCCGCGCCCGTGGCGGTTGTCGGGGCGTCGGTGGCCGAGACCGCGTCGGGACTGATAGCTTGCCTCTGTGTCGACCATCGACTTCGCCATCCGCGCCGCGCCCCTTTCCTCAGACCTGCTCTCGCGGTTGAGCGAGCTCTGTCAGGCCGTCTTCGGCGAGGTGGACAGCGACGATCTGGCCTGGCGCCTGTCTCACTTGCCCGAGGCAACCGTCGCGATGGCCACCACCGACGGCGGCACGATGGTCGGCTTCAAGATCGGCTACGCGCAGACTCGCCAGCGCTACTACAGCTGGCTCGGTGGGGTTCACCCGGACTTCCGACGCCGCGGCATCGCCGCTGGCCTCATGGAGCAACAGCACCGCTGGGCAGCCGCCGCCGGCTTCACAGAGGTCGAGACTGGCACGACGCCGGACAACGCAGCCATGCTCCAGCTCAATCAGCGGTTCGGGTTCGAGATGATTGGAAGCTATGCGCGCAAGGGACGCCCACGGGTGCTCCTCGCCAAGCAGTTGGCCGGCTGAGGGAAGCGGCGCCGTATTCTTCGCAGCAGGGCGGTAGTGAACGTAGCGCCGGTCGCGATTGCTCGAGCGTCCGGCGTACACCCTGCGGACACATTTCCGTGTCCGCAGGTCCGAAGCGTGGCTCTGCAGCGCGCCCGCGTGCGCGGGATCTAGTCACTTGAAAAGGGGCACGGTCCTTGCTCTCGGGGGAACGCCGCGGTGGCGGCCCGTCTACATCCAAGTGGATCAGTGCCGGCTAACTAGTTAGCCAGCAAACGTTTGGTGGGTTTGTTCAAAGGACAACGAAATGACACTCAAGACTGTTGGGTTGGTGGGAGCATTCTGCGTTTTGGCTTGCGGGGAGGCTGGGCCTGATGCGCGCGACAATAGCGGACCCGAGTCATCGAATCGGGAGTTTCCTCTGCAAGATGGCGACGCAACCATCTGCTCGATACGCGAGGTTCCGTTCGGGGATGAGACCTCACAACAACCGGAGCTCTATCGGTTCTCTGCTATCAACGACGAACTTGCGACCCTACCAGGCCTCGCCGAAACGTTCGGCAAATCAACGGTGAACAACTGCGAAGACGCGCGGGATTTCGTCGCAGCCAGGGCCGCTTTCCTCGGCGAGCCTGATGTCTCGAGCGCTGCCCCGAGCGTTCCGATCGACAAGGTCTACAATGGTGACTCAGCGATCGAACCGGGCGTCGTAGCGCTCTTGATTCAGTACGGTGGAAACCCTGGCGCCTGGCACTGGTGCAGCGGCTTCGTCATCAACGCAAAAGCGATCGTGACGGCAGCACATTGCACGGTGGGCAACGCCACAGCTAGAAGGATGTATATCGGGTACAAAAACACCGACGGAACAATCAAGTGGCTCAATAGTGGAAATGAATTCAAGGCCACCACCTACGCTCATGCAGGGTACAGCGGGGCTGGTGATGCGGACGATGACATCGGCATGATCGTTTCCAATGATTCGGAGTACGCTTGGAGCTTTGGCTCGCACCGTCGTCTCCTGATTCAAACCACCCAGACTTGGGTTGGCGCCCAATACAAGATCTACGGTTGGGGCAATCAGTGGGACACCGGCAATAGTGCTGGAGTGGATTTGACGACCGGTCAAGACGGCACCTCCATTTCCGTTTCGTGGTTCAATTCAGGGCACTTTACCAACAATGCGGTTTCTGGCGGTGCCCTTGCTTGTAAAGGAGATTCCGGCGGCCCCGCGATTCGCCATGGCGGCACTAGCGACGCTGGAGACGCGGTCGTCGGTCTTGCCTCGTCCATGGCGGATTCTACTGGCAACTGCCCCGATACCGACGGCGGCTATAGCCGCTGGACGCGGGTTGCCAATCGCATGGCCTGGATCGAGAACATCCTTGATGTCAACAACTTGATTAGTGGTTCGACCTGCGCCTCAGGTACGATGGCCAGCAATTCTAGTATTGCTTACAAGAACTGCTGGTAGGGCGCTGCCGCGCTGCTGGGATCGCGAGCTCGCGGTCCCAGCAGTGTTCGCGATTTCTCATAGCTCGAAACAAGCAGCCACGCCGTCGACGGCTCGATTGCAGGACGTCCCGCACGTCTTGCAATCAAGGCGCGTCAAGTGTCCAGCCTCACAGATCACCGCGGCCCCGTCGACGCAAGCACCGAGAGAGTCGAAGCCCAAGCAACTAGACTCCTCAGGTTGGACGCAGTCGTAGCGCCCTACACTATCTGACCAGGTACAGCCATTGGGTGAAGCGCAGCTACTCACGACGATCCGCTCTTGTTCGCAATGCATTGCAAGGGTTCCCCAGCACTCGCCGCTCGCCGAGACGTCGTCACACCCTTCGGGATCCTGTCCAGGTGAGTAGCCGCTCGATCTCAGCCACGTGGCGAGAGCGTCGGCCCGAACGTAAGCATCCCGTCCGACACAGTCGCTAGATCCAGCATCGAGAATCCCCGCAAGTCGCACGTGACCGTCTGCACCTCGGCGTAGCGCTGGGCCTCCGGAGTCGCCGACGCAAGCGCCGCTCCTTCCCTCGCCGTCGACGACGAAGGTCTCCAGGGCGACGCTTTGCACCGCTTCAACGGCGAACCGAAGTGTACCGACCGAGCCCGACTCGTCGAGGCCGTAGCCAGCAAGCTCCAGCAAGGACCCCGTTCCGAGATCGTCGAGCCCCGGATCCGGCAGGATCGGTGTCGCTTCAGTCGTCGCGAGATCCGGCACCCTCAGAAGAGCGGCATCCAGCTTCGGGTGGCGCAGGACCTCGGCAACAGCAAAGCTCCCGTCCCCTGAGGATACAGAAAGGGTCTCACTCTCGGTGGTACAGTGAGCCGCCGTCAGCACCTCTGCAGGGCCGATCATGACGCCGGTGCAGAGCGCGTCGTCACCTCCAGGATGAACGATGACGATGGCCGCTCGACGCGCGTCGGTAAGCCCGACCAACGAAGAACGCCCCGAGCCAAAGTAGATCTTGTTCGTGATCACTTGTCCTTCGCACGAGGAATCCGGGGCAGGAGGAGCATCGCTTCCGCTGCACGAGATGGTGAGCACTAGGAAGGCCGCGAGCTCCAGGGCCTTGTGGCAAACGTGGAAGCCGGGTCGCGGCATGATTCAGCTCTATCACGACTCTCCCGGGCCGTTTGTCACGCGCGAAGGAGTAATCAGGCGGAGTCGAAGACCTCGCCGAACTTGCGGCGCTGCTCGGCGTTGCCGATCACCAGGAGGTCCGAGCTGGGATCGAGGGCGGTATCGGCGGCCGGGTTGGTGTTGAGCCGATCCGGCTCCTGGATCGCGATCACGTTGAGGCCCGTGCGAGCGCCGATTTCGCTGTCGCGCAGGGTCTTGCCGGCGAGGGTTTGGGGGACCTTGAAGGAGAAGAACTGGACGCCCTCGCCCACGAAGATCAGCTCGCGTTGCTGGATCTGGGCGAGGACGGATTCGCGGCCGAGCGAGGCGTAACTCAAGACGAAGTCCGCGCCGGCGCGGTGGATCGACTCCACGTTTCGCTCGTGCGTGATGCGGCTCACGATCCTGAGGTCGGGGTTGAGGCGGCGGCAGTAGATGCAGAGATAGATGTTGATCGCGTCGTCGTGGGTGGTGAGGAGCACGGACGGCGCTTTGCTGATGCCGGCGCGCTCGAGGAGCTCGCGTTCGGCGCCTTCGCCGACGAAGATCTGATCGGCCAGGCCTTCGCAGCGGGCCGCGGCGGCTGGGTCGTGCTCCACGAGATGAACTGGCACGCCCTTGGCTTTGAGGGCGCCGATGGCTGCGCGCCCGACGCGGCCGCCTCCGATGACGACCACGGGATTGTGGTTCATGTCGAAGAGCTCGATCAGCTGGTTCAGGTCTCCCAGCTGCTGCTCCGTGCCCACGACCACCGGCACGCTGCGGTCTGACAGCTGGGTGTCGGGACGAGTCGAGATCAACTTCCCGCGCTCCCAGACGGCCACGACGTTGACGCCGGTCTCCTTGCGCAGCTGCGTGTCGCGGATGGTGCAGCCGGCCAGGGGCGTTCGATGAACGGGGAACTCCGCGATCAGCAGATCCTTGAAGCGCCCGACGACGTGGGCTTCGCAGTGGCCGGCGTTGACCCGGCTGGCGAGCTGTTCACCCAGGCGTTGCTTGAGCGGCAAGATGTGGGTGGCGCCCGCGAGACGCATCACGTCGAGCGACTCCGAGAGCTCCGTGGTCGCGATGATCTCGGTCGTCGGCGCGTGCTCGCGGATCGTGATGGTGATGTTGGTGTTCCGCGCGTCGTCCAGATTGACGAAGATGGCGCGGGCCGCGGCCGCTCGCGTGGACACGTAGGTCGCGGCGGCTTCGAGATCACCGGCGACGACCGGCACGCCTTCGGCGAGCAAGTTGGCGGCCTTGGTCGGGTCGGACTCGATGACGAAGTAGGGGATGTGCAGCAGCGTCAGGCGCTCGGCCAGGCCACGAGCGATCGGATCCCAGTTGCAGATCAGAATGTGGTTCGAGACCTCCGCCGGCACCGCACGCGGCGCGCGCGCATGGATCTGCGCTTCCAGCCAGGGCGCATAGAAGTAGCGAATGAACGCAAACGGCAACACGATGATCAGGAGCACGATGCCGCTCAGCAGCACCACGATGCTGTAGAGCCGACCGAGGTCGCTCTCGAAGGTGATGTCGCCGAAGCCTAGCGTGCTCATCACGGTGAGCACCCAGTACAGGCCGGTGACCCAGCTGTAGTAGCGACCCTCGTACTGCATCACGAAGTGAAACAGCACCGCGAAGGCGAGGATCACTGCCGTCAGAAACGCCAGATACTGAAAGAAGCCCGTCAAGTTGCGGCGGGCCGTGCGATCCGAGAGCAGGTAGCCCAACTGGCCGAAAAGGAACTTCATGCGGCAGCACCTGCATGATCATTCAACCTGGCAGGAGCGGCAACCTGGTACGTTGGCGGACGTAGTCGTGAAGCGTAAGACCCCTCCTGAAGAGAAAGCCCTGTCGTACGCCAAGGATCGGCGAAACGCGTACGGGGAGAACTCCAAGAGTTCGCGCAAAGCGGTGGCCCTTCGGAAGGCACTGGTGAACCGCGCCAACAGGGCGGCTGCGCGTACTGCCCTTGCGACTGCGACAACGGACCCTGAAAAGGCCGAGTCGAAGCTGTCCAAAAAGCGGCCCAAGGTCTGGGGCAAGCAACCCGATCAACCGCTGGGCGCGATGGTGCTTCGCAAGCTGAAGCGGCGCCTTGCAATGAAGATCGACACGCCGGAGACGTCGCGCAGCAAGACGGAGCGCGTCATCCGCAAGGCCCGGCGCCGGCCCGGTTGACTTGGACGTTTGGACAAGCGATCGAGAGCATCGCGTAAAGGTAGGAATTCGCGCGTCGACGGTTCGAAACGGAGTCGCAACAGGGGACGGCCTTGGCTGCATTTTGTTGCAGTTGAGGGGGTGGCGCTGGTGTGGGGGACGCCCTACTAAGCTCCCGTGTCGAACCTCAGCACTGATCTTCCGCCGCATTTGCTCCTCGCTCCCGCGTCGCAACCGCCGACCTTGCGCCGCCGCATCCTGCGTGGCGTCTGGGTGGCGCTCGGGCTGGTCGCCATCGTCGGTACCCTCGGCGCGATCAAGGCGAAGCAGATCGGTACGCTGATCGGCTTCGGTGAGCAGATGAAGAAGTCGGGGCCGCCGCCGGAGGTGGTGAGCACCGCTCGCGCCGAGAGCCAGGTCTGGGAGGGTACGCTCTCGGCGGTGGCCAGCGTGGTGTCGGCCAAGGGCGTCGCGCTCAGCAATGACGCGCCGGGCATCGTGTCGCGGCTGCATTTCGAGTCGGGGGCGAGCGTGAAGCGCGGGCAGGTGCTGGTCGAGCTCGATACCAAGGTCGAGCGGGCGCAGCTGGCGTCGCTGCGGGCCCGGCGTGAGCTCGCCGAGACGTCGCTCGGGCGCTCGCAGGCGCTGGTCGCGCAAGGCGTCGTGGCACAGTCGGAGCTCGACAACAGCCAGGCATCGTTCAAGAGCCTGACGGCTGATGTGGCGGCGCTCGATGCGCAGATCGCGCGCAAGATCATTCGCGCGCCGTTCGACGGCAAGCTTGGTCTGCGCGAGGTGAATCTCGGTCAGTACCTGGGGCCGGGCACGCGCGTGACCGTGCTCGAATCGGCGGAGTCCGTGTACGTGGACTTCAGCCTGCCGCAGCGTAACCTTTCCGCGCTCACGCTCGGGATGCCGGTGCGCGCGTTCGAGGAAGAGGGCGGGAAGGCGATCGGCGAGGGCGCGATCAGCGCGATCGATCCGGCGCTCGATGCGACGACGCGCAATGTGAAGCTGCGGGCCAGCTTCGACAATCCAGGGGAACGCTGGCGGCCGGGCATGTTCGTGCGCGTCGAGGTGGTGTTGCCCGAAAAGAAGCCGGTCACCGTCGTGCCGCTGACGGCCGTGGTGCACGCTTCTTATGGCGACTCGCTGTTCGTCACCGAGGAAGCGGCGGGGCCTGATGGTAAGCCGCGCAAGATCGCGCGTCAGAAGTTCATCAAGCTGGGTTCGGCGCGCGGCGACTTCGTCACTGTCGTGGAGGGCGTGACCGCCGGTGAAGAGGTGGTGAGCGCGGGCGCCTTCAAGCTGCGCAACGGGCTGCCGATCCGCGTCGACGACAAGGTCAAGCTCGAAGCCGAGCTCGCGCCGCGTCCCGAGAATCGCTGAACGAGGAGACAGCGCGTGAAGTTCACAGACCTATTCATTCGCCGGCCGGTGCTGGCCATCGTCGTCAATCTGGTGATCATCATCGCCGGTCTGCAGGCGATCCGGACGCTCAACGTTCGCCAGTATCCGAAGCTCGAGTCGGCCACGGTCACGGTGCGCACGCCGTACGTGGGGGCCAACGCCGAGCTCGTGCGCGGCTTCATCACCACGCCGCTCGAGCGCAGCATCGCCGCGGCCGACGGCATCGATTTCATCGAGTCGCAGAGCGTGCAGGGGCTGTCGACCATCAACGTGCGCCTCAAGCTGAATTTCCCCGCTGCCGGGGCGCTCGCCGATATCAGCACGCGGGTCAACCAGGTGCGCGCCGACCTGCCGCCGGAAGCCGAGGTGCCGGCCATCAACATCGAGCCGTCGGATTCGCGTATCGCGGCGATGTACCTGAGCTTCGGCTCGGATTTGCTCGCGGACAATCAGGTCACCGACTACCTGATCCGCGTCGTGCAGCCCCGCCTGAGCGCGATCGAGGGTGTGCAGCGTGCGGAGATCCTGGGCGCACGCACCTTCGCGCTGCGGGCCTGGCTGAAGCCTGATCGCATGGCCGCGCTCGGCGTGAGCCCGGCCGAGGTGCACCAGGCGCTGGCCGCCAACAATGCGCTGTCGGCGGTGGGTCAGACCAAGGGCAACCTGGTGCAGATGAACCTGATCGCCTCGACCGACGTGCAGACGGTCGAAGGCTTCAAGCGCCTGGTCATCCGCGAGCGCGACGGCGCGCTGGTGAGGCTCGAGGACGTCGCCGACGTGGTGCTCGGCGCCGACACCTACGATCAGGACGTGCGCATGTCGGGGCGCAGCGAGACGTTCCTGGGTGTGTGGGTGCTGCCCAACGCCAACTCGCTCGACGTGATCAAGCGGGTGCGCGCCGAGGTCGACACGATCAAGGGGGAACTGCCGAGCGGTATGCGCGCGCTCGTGGCCTTCGACTCGACGAACTACATCGACAACGCCGTGCGTGAGGTCGAAAAGACGCTGACCGAGACGGTGCTGATCGTCATCGTCGTGATCTTCCTGTTCCTGGGCTCCCTGCGCAGCGTGCTCGTGCCGCTGGTCGCCATTCCGGTGTCGCTGATCGGCGCGGTGTTCCTGATGCAGGTGCTGGGCTTCACCCTCAACCTGCTCACGCTGCTCGCCATCGTGCTCTCGGTGGGGCTCGTGGTCGACGACGCGATCGTCGTGGTCGAAAACGTCGAGCGCAACCTGCGTGGCGGTAAATCGCCGCTCGATGCGGCGCTGCTCAGCGCGCGCGAGCTCGTCGGCCCGATCGTGGCGATGACCATCACGCTGGCCGCGGTCTACGCTCCGATCGGCTTTCAGGGTGGGCTCACCGGTGCGCTGTTCCGCGAGTTCGCCTTCACCCTGGCCGGCGCGGTCTTCATCTCGGGCGTGGTCGCGCTGACGCTGTCACCGATGATGTCGGCGAAGCTCCTGCGCGATCACTCGGAGCGGCCGCTCTCGCGCTTCGTCAATCGTGGCTTCGAGGCGGTCCAATCGCTGTACTCGCGCCTGCTCGCGCGCACGCTAGGCGCACGCGGTGCGGTCTACGCGGTCTGGCTGACGCTCAGCGCCGCAGTCGTGCCGCTCTACCTATTTTCGCCTGCGGAGCTCGCTCCCAACGAGGACCAGGGCGTGGTCTTCGGCGCCATCGACGTGCCCGCCAACGCCACGCTCGAGCAGCTCACGCCCTACACCCAGCAGGTGAACGGCATCTTCTCGTCCGTGCCGGAGTTCAACCAGAGCTTCCAGCTCACGTTTCCCACCGGCGGCTTCGGCGGCGCGCTGATGAAGCCGTGGGAGCAGCGCGAGCGCAACATCTTCGCCATCCAGGGCGAGCTCGGCATGAAGACCATGGGCGTGGCCGGCATTCGCGCGCCGGTGTTCTTGCCTGCGCCGATGCCGAGCGCGGGCTTCTTTCCGGTCGAGTTCGTGATCGCCTCGACCGCGGAGCACACCGAGCTCCTCAAGTACGCCGAACAGCTCGTGGCCGAGGCGGTCAAGAGCGGTGAGTTCGCGTTCCCGCCCGTCACCGACGTGCGCATCGATCAGGCGCGCAGCGAGATCGTCGTCGACCGCGACAAGGTGGCGTCGATGGGCCTGACCATGCAGCAGGTCGGCGCGGATCTGTCGTCGATGCTGAGCGGCAACTACGTCAATCGCTTCAGCATCGACGGCCGGAGCTACAAGGTCATCCCGCAGATCGAGCGGGCGGCGCGCCTGACGCCCGAGCAGCTCGAAGACATCCACGTCTCCGGACCCAAGGGTGAGCTCGTGCCGCTCTCGGCCATCGCCACTCTGCGGGACAGCGTCGAGCCGCGCACGCTCAATCGTTTTCAGCAGCTCAACGCCGTGAAGATCTCCGGCGTCGCGCCGCGCTCGCTCGACGCCGGCCTGAAGGTACTGGAGAAGAAGGCCGCCGAGATCCTGCCGCCCGGCTCGCGCATCGAATACACCGGCGAATCACGGCAGCTGCGCCAGGAGTCGGGCCGCTTTCTGCCGGCGATGGGCCTCGCCATCGTGC
>DATLIL010000929.1:0-6046 GCA_035539475.1 Polyangiaceae bacterium | reverse complement strand
GCCGACGCGCAGGGCACCGCCGCGTCGGGCGACGGTGAGGAGGCGCAGGCCGTCGTGGGCGACCACCAGGTGCTCGGCGGGCTGATCGAAGTGGGCGACTTGCTTGCCGTTGCGATCGATCAGGGCCACGCCGGCCTCGCCGAGGGCGTCGGCGATGTGCCGGCCCTCCGTGGCCGCCTCGTGGAGGTGGCGCGTGCCGGTGTCGGTGGGCGCGTACCAGTGAAGATGGGGCTTGCGGGGCGAGAACTCGGCGAAGCCGGTGAGGCCCGGGAGATCGGCCCTGAAGGCGTCACCGACGTAGTCGGCGATCTTGCGGGCCGAGGCAATGAGCGAGGCTGAGCCGGAGCGCGCGGCGTCGGCGACGATTTCGCGGCCGAGGAGCTGTGCGAGGGGGCGGCCGCCTCTGGGGTCGAGGCGCGCGAAGTCCTCGGCGAGCGTGACGCGCTGGCGGGTTGCGTCGGAGTCGGAGTCGGAGTCTTCGCGCAGCAGGGGCTCGAGCGCGCCGTGGACGAGCGCGAAGTTCGAGGGAGCGAGGCTGAGCTCGAGCGCGAGGCCGGAGAGCTCGCCGCCTTCACGCGCGAGGGTGAGCCAGCACAGGGCGAGTGAGCGCGCGTGCTCCAGTTTTTGTACGAGGCGCGCGGCGGCGACGTAACGGCCGGCGTCGGCGAGGCGCTCGGCCTGGAGCAGGCGCAGGGCGTTGGCGGGCTCGTGCTGACCGGCGCGTTCGAGGCGCGCGATGGCGTCGTCGAAGGCGTTCTCGCGCACGGCGATGGTGATGGCGCGCTGGCGGTTGCCGGCGAGGAACCACTGGCGCACGACGAGGCCGGCGGGGAGGTTGCGGCCTTCGGCGAGCTCGGCGGCGAGCTCGAGCTTGCCGTGGCGCTCGAGGTAGGCGACGGCGCGCTCGGCCTCGTTGAGGATCTCGGCCAGCAGAAACGCGGCTTCTTCGTGTTTGCCGGCTTCGTCGAGGCGCTTGAACATGGCCTCGTAGGCGCGGCGTAGATCGTCGTAGATATCGCCGACCGAGATCAGGGAGTGGGCGGCGCCGCCGTGCGACAGCGGAGAGATCTCGAACCTGGTGCGCAGCGTGGGCGGCGTGAGTGCGGGGCGTTCGTCGCCGCTGGCCTCGCCGCCGAGCGGGATGGCGCGGCGGAGCACCTCGAGATCGTCGCGGCGCTCGAGGGCATCGAAGAGCTCGCGCAGGTACTCGACCTGCTTGGCGCCGAGAAAGCGCATCAGGCTCGTGCTCGCGAGCCAGCGCGAAAATACAGCATCCAGGCGCTGCCACAGGCTCGGACCGCGCGGCACGTGCTGAATGGCCTGACTACCGCTGGCCGCTGCGGCTGCTCCGGGCCGGCGGGAGAACCAGGCGCGGATGCGCTGGAACAGTGAGGGGCGAGACGGCTTGCTGCCGGCCACTTGCAACGACTCGACGAGCCTGGCGGCTTTTTCGCGCTGCTGCGCGCTGCGGCCGGTGCGCTCGTCGAAGAGCGTCGAGCTCGGCGTGGCTTCGCTGATCTTGAGCGGTGGGCTGCCGAGCTCTCCCAGGCTCGTCGCGGGGCGGACGTCGAAGGCCGCGACGTCGATGAGCTCGGCGGGATCGACCTTGGTGAGCTCCGAGCGACGGAGCGCGCGGGCGACGCCAGCGGAGACGAGCACGAGCTCGGTGCGGTCCGGCAGGGCGGCGCGCTCCCTGGGGTTGAGAGGCGCGCTCGAGAGCACGCGGTCGAGCTCGACGAGCGGTACGCCGGGGCTCTGCTGGCTGTCCACGGGCTGGACCGCCGGAAAGACGAGAATGAAGGCGTCGTCCAGGGCGTAGAGCTCGGCGCCCGGCCGCCAGAGCTCGAGGGCGCGGCGCTCGCGCTCGTGCGTGAGCCAGAAGCCGCGCGCCATCACGGTGCCGTGGTGGGACGTGAAGCGCGGCTTCATGCTCTCACCTCTTCGAGCTTGATGCGAGCGCGCACGCCGCCGTCGTCGAGCATGACGGTGAGCTCGTTGTCGGCGGTGAGGGCGGCGAGCGTGGGCGCGGCGGCGGCGACCGCCACGTCGACGATCGGGGACTGGGTGCGGAGCAGGACCTTGCTCGTGTGACGCGTGACGCGCGAGAGCTCACGCCGATCGTCGCTGAGCAGGTAGAACCCGAGCTGGTTGCGCAGGATGCCGACGACCGTCGTGGCGCTCGGCGCGTGCAGGGTGCCGCCGTCGGAGTTCTGGCGTGCGTTCCAGTTGGCGAAGGTCCAGAGGCGCGGCTCGGACTCGTAGCCCAGCGTCCAGCCGAAATCGGAGCCCTCGTGGCGGCGCAGAAACGCCTGATTCACGCTGCTGAGCGGCTGAGTCGAGACCACCGGCGTGCTGAACGGCAGGATCTCGACCAGGTGCGGACCGGGGCCCTTCGGCTCGTCGACGAGGCCATCGACCAGGGCCAGGGAGCGCTCCTTGGGATCGACGGCTGGTAGCAGGGCGTACACACGATGGGCGATGCGCCGGCAGATATTCGAGGGCAGAACGACGCGCCAGAGCGAGCGGTTCGGCGCCACGAACGTGAGCATCTGCTCGTTGAAGTAGAACAGCGGGGAGAGCTCGCGGGTCTGGTCCCAGAAGGGAGAGGGCACGCTAAAGCTCTTCTTTCCGCCCTGAAACGGAGCGGTGCTGGCGAGATGGATCGTGCCGCGCTCACTGGAGAGCCAGATCGGCTGGCGGTGCTGCCACTCGACGCCGATGATGGTGGAGTGACGCGGAGCGGAATAGCGCCGCGGCTTGCCGGGCGAGCCGTACTGGTTGCTCGGGACGGGGATCGAGATGAGCTGGCTCGATTTGCCGAGGTACGAGATGCGGGTGCCCTTCGGATTGAAGATCAGTCGACTGCTGACACCCGGCGCCGCCATGGGCTCCGGCGCGGGCCGCTCCGCTTCGAAGGGATTGCGGATCAGCCGGACGGCGACGCGCGGCTCCGGCAGCTCGAGGCTGAGCGATCGGGCAGCGCGTCCCGGTGCGCTCAGCGCGAGGTCAACCAGGCGAGCGTCGGGATCGACGCGCTCGCGCAGGCTCACGCTGAAGCGCCGTGGTCCGGCGGCAGCGGCGAGCGCGGGTGAGCCGATCAGCCACGGCCGGTAGGTGGGGTGGGCCGAAATCCAGTCTTCGGCGCTCTGCGGGTTCGAGCGCAGCGGCGTGCGCGAGTCGAGGAAATGGCGGACGGTCTGCGCGTCGAGCGTGTGCAGGAAGAGCTCGCCCACGTGGTGCAGGAGCTGCCAGCACACCATCTCGCGGCGCCGTTCGCCGCGCTCGAAGTGCAGGACGAGCAGGGCGAGCTGCACGATGCGGCAGGCGCCGAGCTGATCGGGCCCGGCGTCGAGCAGCACCAGCGTGCTCTCCTTCACCGCGGGCTCGCGGCGCGCCAGCCGAAAGAAGGCGTGCTCACCGCTTGCCGCACGGCGCAGGAACTCGAGCGGCATCGTCTCGCGCAGGCCCCACTCACTCGGCAGCAGGCGCTCGTAGCTGCCGCGGCTGGTGATGCCGTCGAAGCCATCGACGTCGCCGTCGTGTGAATGCCGCGCGAGCACCAGCGCGTCGAACGCGGGCGCCAGACGCAACACGAGGCGACCGAGCGACGCCGCGAGGTCGTCGGGAAAGACCGCCAGCTGCTTGCGCCAGCGCGCGAGCGGACGCGGAAGCTCCGTCACGGTGCGCTCCCTGCCAGCCAGGCTTCGAGCGGCTTTCGCGCGAGTGAGCGCGCGACACCGGCCGGCACCACCAGCCACGGCGAGAACCACACCACCCACGGCTGCGGCACGTTCTCGAGGCGCCTGGCGAGCGCGCGCTCGAATAGCGCCGCCGGCACGTCGACCGTGAGCGTCGTCGGCAGGAGCAGGCCGGGCGCGGCCGGATCACGGCCGAGGTAACCGATGCCGTCGCACCAGGGCAGATCGGCCTCGGCGCCGCAGACGAGCACGAAATCAGTGCCGGCGGCGCCGCGCAGGCGTGCGCGCTCGCTGTCCGACAGGCGTAGCAGGCGCTCGCCGAGACCACGGGCCGCGTCGCCCACGCCGATGGCTGCGCAGGCGACGAGCGGCTCCACGCGTGGAACCACCCGGAGCTCGATCATCTCTGTCCTTGCTCGACGCGTGCTTTCAGCTGCTGGCGCAGCTCCGTGAGCGGCGCGGGCAGCGCGGCCGGCGCAAAGCTCGCGTCGATGTCGCGCAGCACACCTTCGATGCGCAGCGCATCCGGCTGAGCGAGCGCGGCGCGGGCCGTCTCTTCCAGGCGCGTGGCGCGAGCAGTGGCGCTCGCCGAGGCGTCCAGCGCCGCATTGTTCAGCGGGCTGTCGGACTCGGTCAGGGCCTCGCGCAGCACCTCGCGCGCCGTCTCCTGCTCGATCGCCGTCGGCACGGCGTAGACCAGCGGCCACAGATCGGCCTGCGTCGCGCGCTGTCGTCCCGCGAGCGCCGTCGCCGCCGCGATCAGGTGCTGCGAGCGCACGATGCGCCGATCGGTCAGCGCCACGCCAGCTTTCCTGAGCGTGCGCACCGCACCGGCGAGTGCCGTCTGCACGCCGCTCGGATCGATCGCGCGCCGGGCCTGCGTCAGCGTGACGAGGTCGGCCATGGTCGCGCCGCCACCCCCCGGGGCTGGCTGCCCGCCCCAGGTGAGCAGCTGCTCGAGCTCCGAGTCCGGCACCGCCTTGACGAACACACGCGCCAGAAACCGATCGGCAAACGCCGCCAGCGAGTGATCCTCGGGCAGCGCATTGCTCGCGCCCACGCAGATCTTGAGCGGCACCTGGCGCGCCTCACCGCCGCGGCGAAACTGGCGCTCGTTCAGGATCGCCAGCAGCGTGTTCAGGATCGCGCTCGAGCCCAGAAACACCTCGTCCAAAAACGCGATCTCGGCTTCCGGCAGCATGCCCGTCGTCACCGTCTCGAGCTTGCCCTGCTGCAGCTTCACCAGGTCAATCGGCCCGAAGAGCTCACTCGGCTCCGTGAAGCGCCCGAGCAGGTACTCGAAGTAGCGCCCACCGAGCGCCCGCGCGACGCGCCGCACGGCCTCGCTCTTTGCCGTGCCCGGCTCACCGATGACGAGGACATGCTCCTCCGCCACCGCGGCCAGCGTGATCACCTCGACCAGCACCTCGCGCTCGACCAGCCCGCGCGACGCCGCCCTCACCGCTGCCTGCACCCGCTGAGCCGCCAGAGCCACTCTATCTTCCACCATTGCCGTCACCAAAGAAGCCGAACGGTAGCACCAGAGCGACAGCCGGGCGATGAAGTCAGCCAGAACGAGCCGGTTTGGTTGGGGGCGGCCCCGGGCGCGTCGAGTATGATGGCGGCGGTGAATCGAGGCCTTTTCGCGGCGTGCTGCCTTCTGGCGATCGCGTGCTCGCGTCCCGCCGCGGAAGACCGCACCGTCCCGGTACCGAGCGCTCCGCCGCCTGCGCCACCAGCGCCGCCTCCTCCTCCCATCGCTCTTCGCCTGCAAGCTCGTGCACAAGGCAAGGGCGCCGAGGCGTGGCTCGTGGCTCCCGAGCTCGGACTCGAAGAGCGAGTCGGCGAGCTCGCCGAGCCGTACATGTGCAGCCTGACGCCCACGAGCGACGGTGGTCAGGTGAGCTGCACCCCCGACGCCGCGCGCCCCGTGCTCACCATCAAGCGCAGCAGCGAGCAACTCGTGCTGGAGCGCTCGGGTGTCGCACCACGCTCACTGCCCGCAAAGTCCTGGACCGTCTCCGCGACGGCCATCAGTGCCCGCGAGGCACCCGGTCTCGCCTGTCCGGAACCCAAGCGCCCGCCCCGCGACGCTCCGGTGCGCTTTCTCGCCTACGACGACATGATCGATCGCATCGAGTGGACGGCGATCATCATCGGTCCTCACGTGATCAAGCTGTGGCCGAAAGTGGGCGGCAGGGGCTGTAGTTCCCGCGGCACCGAGAGCGAGCGCACCCTCACCTGCAAAGGGATCGACGACGTGTGCACCTTCCGTCTCGCCAGCGACGTCGTCACCTACGAGTGCAAGGGCCCACCACCTTACGTCGGCCGCCTCATCTTGCCGTGCA
>DATLIL010000928.1:0-1989 GCA_035539475.1 Polyangiaceae bacterium | reverse complement strand
CATCATTGCGCAGCGTTCAGCGCTGACAGGGCGCCGAGGAACCCTCCGCTGCGCAATGATGCGAGCGACTGGAGCGGAATGTGGCGCACACGATGTTACGGACGGTCGCAATTGATGGTCGCGAGCTTCTGCGATAGCTCTCGATTGCATGACCGACCCTCTCTACGTGCGCAGCACTCGAGGGCTCTCCTCGGGCGATGTCCCCGAGACCTTCCGCGGCCCGCTCGCGGAGCACGCGGCCAAGCACCAGCTCGAGCTCGGCACGCTGCAAGTGTGGCTGACGCATAGCGAGAACCCGCCGGCCAGCGGCTTCGTGGGCAAGCTCCTGGGCAAGCGCTCGAACTCACTCGATCCGGACGCCTGGCACGACACGCTGATCGCTCTGCACCCGACCCATCTGATCGTGGGTACGCACGGACCCAAGCGCGGCACGACGGTGCTCAGTCTGCCGTTGATGCAGGCGTCGGTCCAGCGAGGGCGGGCCATCGAGCTCCGCCGCGGCATGCCCAGCGACGACGGCATCAGCATCGAAGGCTTCCCCGGCGACGTCGGAAGGCCCGGCACCTACTTCGTTGGACTTGGTCCCGAGCCTGCGGCGAACGATTGCTTCGCCGCCATCGAGGGCGCCGTGCGCTCGGCCAAGAATCGCAGCGCCTGAATCACCTTCGTTAACAAATTGACTACGCAACGATTGCACACGTCTCCGGCCCCGGCCGCGTCGTCGCGCAACGCTCACTGAGCTCGCCTCGACACTCGAATTCACCACAGGCAGCGGATCTTCGCGAATGGAGCTGCCCGACCGGCCCGAGCGCCGCGCTCGTCGTTGGCTTTGTTTCCGGCAGGGTTTACTGAAACCCACCCTTCGCGCGCCCTTGCCCCAGGGGGAGTGCCTTGGATAGCCTACGTCCGATGTCGCTCAACGAAGCCCAGGAGCTCATTGGAAACTTCGCAGAGCTGATCGTCGCAGAGCGCGATCCGGCGCGCCTCTGGCCTGCGATGTTGCGACGAGTCGAACAAGCCGTCGGCTTCGATGCAGGCTACATCGCCGCGAGCTTCGGGCCTTCGACCGAAGGGCGCGGCGCAGTCTTGGAGCACGACGCGCAGTTCTTGAAGCTGAACCTCGGTCGCTTCCTCGCCGAGATCTCTCTCGAAGAAGTCGCGCGATACACCGAACGAGCGCGGGCACACGAGGAGGTCTGGTCGGAGGCACGCCAGCGCGAGCTCGCGGTATTCCAAGAGGTCCTGTTTCCCACGAACATGACCCGGATGGCCGTGCGCGTCAGTGTCCGCCAGGGCAACGTGGCTGGCTTCAACCTCGAGCGGCGCGGGCGCTGCTCACCGTTCTCGGAGGCTCAGCTCGGACTGATCGACCTGGCCGGCCCGTTCTTGCACATCGTGGAGCTCTTGACGGTCGACAGCGAGGACGACCACACCGCGAGCAACCTGGCCAGCGAGTACTCGCTCAGCAAACGCGAAAGCGAGCTGGTCGGGCTCGTGACGCGCGGTTTGCAGAACTCCGAGATCGGGATGGTGCTCGGCGTTTCCGCCAACACGGTGCGCAACACGTTGGTTCGAGTTTTCGAGAAGGTCGGCGTCACCAACCGCGCCGAGCTCGCGTATCACGCGACCAATCTGAGCAAGGCGCACGCGGGTAGGTTTTCGTCGGTCGAACCCGGCTCGATTCGAGATGACGGCACCGCCCAGTTCACGCTCCGTGTGCGCGAGGCCGCCGCGAGCATCGCCCCACCACCGCAATCCACCGTGCGGCCGAGGTCTAGCTCTGAGATCGTGTATGCTCCTCCTCTGGCGAAAGTGACCGCTTGAGGCCGACGGCGCTTGCTGGCGGTATCGACGGCCGTTCGGGCAGGGAGAGCGGTTCGTTCCAGGCCTGTTCGAGCTTCGACAGCAGCTCTTCACGTTTGGTGTTGGACTGGACTCCGGCCGTAAGCAGGGCAGAGCGACCGAGCTTCCGCCCCAACAAGTTGTAGG
>DATLIL010000927.1:0-9737 GCA_035539475.1 Polyangiaceae bacterium | reverse complement strand
CATCACATCGATGTCCAGATCGAAGGCGAGCTGGCACGGACGCGGACGAGCGCCACGTATTTCAACGGTTCGGATCGAGCAGTGGTGCCGGACGTGCGGCTCGCCATTCCGCCAGGCGCGATCCTCTCGCGTGTGGCCCGGCGCGACGGCCCGACCAGCAGCATCAACGAGGCCAACCTGCTCATCGCCAGGCAACCGGAGGCGGGCGCCTCGGCGTCTGCCCCGCGGCTCGAGTGGGCCGGCGGCGGCTGGCTGCGCGGCGAGCTGCCGAGCATCGCCCCGGGCGCGACGGTCGAGCTCTTGCTCGAGTGGGTGGAGTGGCTGCCGACGCGTGGCGATCGCGCCGTGTACCGCTTCCCGATCGCCTCGGAGGGTGAACCCCCGCTGATCGGCGAGCTCACCGCGCGCATCGACGCCGAGCTCACGGGGACGCCGTGGCTCACCGCCAGCGCGGGCGCGAGCGTGAAGGAGCGCGTGGTCGAGTTTCGCAAGGCCGACGTGCACCCCACGGGGGATCTCGTCGTCGAGCTCAAGCCCGCCGTGGTTCGCGACAAGAGCGCGCGCGCCTACGTCGTCCCCGGCGGCAAGGGTGAGGACCCCTACATCATGGTTCGCACCGAGGTGCCCGAGCGCAGCGAGCCCGGCATCTCGCTGGCCGTGGTCCTCGACACGTCGATGAGCGTCGGCGCGTCGGCGCTGGAGACCGAGCGTGCGGTGCTGGACGCCTTGCTCGAGGGGCTCGGGCCGCGCGACGCGCTGGTCGTCCTGGCCGCTGATCAGAGCGTGCGCGCCGTCGGACCGGCCACGCCGCAGCCGGTCAACGACGCGCTGCGGGCAGAGGTACGCAAGGCCCTCGGCACGCTGCGCCCTGGCGGCGCTTCGAACATCGGCCTGGCTCTGCAGGAAGCTGCGGACTTGCTCGACGCGCCCGGCCGCGGCGAGCGCGCGGGCTCCGGCATGGTCGTTTACGTCGGCGACGGTCGGCCCACGGTCGGCGAACCCGACGCCGAAGGTCTGCGTCGTCGGCTCAGTCGCCGCGCCTCCGGCATTCCCCGGCTCGGCGCGGTCGTCGTCGGCTCTGGCGCGGATCGCTGGATGCTCGGGCGCCTGACGACTGGCGCCGGCAAGGTTTACGAGGTCGCGGATCGCTCCGAGGCGGCCCAGGCCGGTGCGGCACTGCTCGCCGATGCGCTCGAGCCCACGCTGCGCGACGTCGAGCTCGATCTCGGTTCGACCGTCGATCGCATCTACCCGCGTGAGGCGCGCGCGGCGCTGGCCGGCTCGACCGTGACCGTCGTCGGTCGACTGCGCGGGGACCTGCCGCGCCAGATCGGCTTCCGCTTCCGCGACGGCAAGAAGCTCGTCAAAGAGTCCCGCCCGCTGCAGCGGGTGACAGTGCCCAAGGCCGCGGACGTCCCGCGGCGCTGGGCTGCCGCACGCATCGAGGAGATGGCGGCGCGCGGCGACGGCCTCGAGCCCGCGATCGCGCTGGCCAGCACCGCTCGGCTGCTGACGCCCTGGACCAGCTGGTTCTTCGACACGAGCGGCAGCGGTCAGTCGCTCGCCTTCGCCACGCGCGTGCTCGAGCTCTCGCCCGAGCTCGATGCGCCCTTCGCGCCCTACGTCGAAAGTTCCCCGCCCAGCGCCTCCACGCTGCTCGAGCCGCCGCCCTCGTTCGGCGGTGGCGTCAGCTTGAAGGAGGCGGCCGAGCTCGCGATCCGCCGCATCCTCGAGCAGGCGCGCGGCGCCATCCGAGCCTGCCGCGACGCGCGCGCTGCGGTCAGGCCCGAGGTCACGCGCGAGTTCGACGTGAGGGTCACCGTCAACGCCGACGGACGTGCCACGGACGTGCGCATCTCGCTGCAGGGCCTGCGTGGAGGGGACCCGGTGCTCGAGCGCTGCGTCAAGGGCGTGGTCGAGGCGCTGCCCTACTTCGCGGCCGGCGTGCAGATCGACGTGCAGCACAAGCTCGTCGTCCCCGAGGGGCGCGGCGCGCGGCGCACCAAGTGTTCGCTCACCTCCAAGCTCGCGCTGCCCGTACGCCGCGGCGTGTGGCGGGCGCGGCCGCTCAGGAGCGGCGTCGACACCTACACGGAAGCGGCCAAGAGCTGCGAGCTCCCGGGCTGGCCCGATCGCCGCGAGCTCCTGCTGCTCCTGCTCGAACGCATCTCCGACGCCAACCAGCGACTCGAGCTGGCCGCCGGCCTCGAGGCCATCGGCGAGAGCGACGCTGCGGCGTTCGTGCGCAAGGAGACACTGCGTCGTGTCACGACGTTCGCCGAGCTCGAGGCGCTGAGCCGCGTGATCATGAACACCGAGCCGGCCATCGACGCGGAGCTCGAGAAGGCCTACAAGGCCGCAGCCTCGGACGACAAGCGACTCGAGGTGGTGCGCCGCTTCCTGCTCCTTGCCCCCCACAACGCGCTCGCGCGGCGGCGGCTCCTGGCGCTGCTCGAGGCCCTCGGCAAGAAAGACACGCTGGTGCACGAGATCGAGCAGCTGCGCAGCGATCCGTTCGCGGACGCGGGCCTGCTGGCTCAGGGCGCCTCCGCGCTCAAGCGTGCCGGTCAGGACGGCGAGGCTCGCCGCGCCTTCGGCGAGCTCATCGAGCGAGCGCCGCGCGATCCCTGGACCCTCGCCTACGTGGGCGATCGGCTGCGCGCCGAAGGCATGTTCGACGAGGCGGTGGCCGCCTACGAGAGCCTGGCGCGGACGATGCCGGAAGACGCAGCCGTGTCGCTCAGGCTGGCCCTGGCGCATGCTGGCGCCGGGCGGCTCGACGTGGCCACCCGGCTGCTCGAGCGCGTGACCCAGACCGGAGGCCGGGGCGATGACGGCCGTATCGGTGAGCTGGCCTCGATCACGCAGGCGGTGCTGCTGGCCGGCGCGCGCGCCGGAGCCGCCACTGAGGACGTGCGCGCCCAGCTCGTCAGACGCCTGACGCAAACACCGCTGCCGGACGTCTCGACGCTGGTCGTCGTCCAGGCGCCACCATCTGACGATCCGATCGACGTGAAGATCGCGCGCGAGAAGGGCGATCGCGAGCAGCAGCCGGCCGATTTCGACGCGCGGGCGCTCGGCATTTCGGCGCTGCGCATCGAGCGCGGCGATGGCGAAGCTCGCATCCTGCTCACCCGAGCGGCCGACGCAGGGCCCGGCAAACCCGCGCGAGCCACCGTGGCGGCGCTGGTGCTGTCCGATGACCGGGGCGCATCGAGGCTCGTCACGCGCGAGGTCGAGGTGCTCCCGGACGGCAAGGCCGTCGAACTACGCTGGAACGGGGAGGCTTTCCTGTGAGCGAGTCGAATACCGCAATGCCAGAGGTCCAGGCCACGATGGACGTCGCGATCCCGCCACCGCCGCCGATCGAACCCGCGCCGCCTCCACCGGCGCCGCCCGTGGCGCTCGACTTCCAGGGTCGGCGCGTACGGCCGCTGCTCGGCCCTTCGCTCTGGATCTTCGGCATGTTGCTGTGGGCGCACGTGGTCTTCGGCACGTTCGTCATCGGCAAGAACATGCCCGAGTCCTACGCCCTGCTGGCGGTACTGGTGGTCGTGCTGACCGCCTGGGCGCTGTCGGTGAGAGAGCGTCAGGACACGGCGAGGTTCGTTTTCCGCCATGTGGCGCCCGTGCTCGTGGCGCTGGCGTTCTGGGCCGCTGCGATGTTCTTCGCGCTTCTCATCGCCGCAGTCCTGGGCGGTGGACCTGGCATCGGCTATCTGCTCGGACTGCTCGCCATCATTGCCTTGTTCGTGGGACGGCGCTTCGCGGGCCCTCCGCGCAAGCCCGCCACGCTGCCCCGCAAGGTCCTTTACGGCTTTCTATGGCTCGTGGGGGCCATGACCACGTTCGTTGCCGTGGTGATGCACGCCGACATGTGAGCCCTGGCCGTGCCGGGCGGCGGTGCTAGAAAATGGCTACAAGGAGCCCGATGCCATGGCCGCCTTCGCCGCACGCCGGTTGCTCTCGCCACTGCTGTTGATGGCCGCGCTGGTGACCCTGCAGGGCGCATCGCGAGCCGAGCCGAAGAAGGCCGGGGTACGCGAGCGCCTGCTCCAGGCCAGCGTCATCGTCGTGCCCAAGGCCTGCGCCGGGTCGGTGGTCGGCAGTCCGTCGCACGTTTTGACGGCCGCGCACTGCATCCCCCCAGGCGATCAGCGCATTCCGATCAAGCTGCGCAGCGGCCAGCGCATGGACTCGACCGTTGAGTTCATCGATGAAGACCGCGACCTGGCACTGCTCCACCTGGATCAGCCGGCGCCAGTCACGCCTCTTGCATTGAGCCCCGACCTGCCCTCGTCCGGTGACAAGCTCTCGTTCGTGGGCCGCTTCGACCGCGCCGCCCGCAAGCCGCAACAAGCGGAGGTCCTCAGGCTCGGCCGCTGCCCCTCGTTGCCGGCCGTTGATGACGCGGTGTTCACGTCGCTGAACGCCAAGCCAGGCGACTCCGGGGCCCCGGTCGTCGATGCCGACCTGCGCGTGGTCGCCATCGTTCACGGCGGCGCGGCCTGCCACATCGCTGCCCCGGTGAGCACGCTGGCGCGGAGGCTCGCGGCTGACGCGGACGGCGAGCTCGAGCCTGCCCGGGAGCCCGAGCCGGCCGCGGTCGAGAGCCACAACCTGGGTCCCTTCTTGTTCGAGAAGACACCTGGGGGCTTCCGCTTCCGCTGGTCGTTCCGCTTCGGCAGCGCGGACTGAGCGAGGAAATCTCCGCAGCTCGCCCAGAGTCAGCGGACTGCCGCTTTCGTTCCAAGGTCGCAACGAGCTTTACGAAGCGGGGCAGATCACGCCGCCTGCCGTCACGCAGATGCGTTTTCCCGAGCGGCAGACTTCCGTAAATCAGAGTCTGCGCCGCGCCAATGCCACTCGAATCAGGCACCTGGCAAAGCAGAGTCCGTCCGCACCGGACACGGATGTCCAGTCAGGCCGGAGGGCAGATGAACGGGTGAAGGGCATAAATCGTGCCGGATCGGTGGGTTGCCCCTCACAAATCGTAGGTAAATTTTAAGGTTACCTTTCGTGGCCTGGTGGTTGGGCTCGCGTGGGGTTTCGTGCGCTCTCCACCTCCGAACACGCGTGTTCGAGGTCGAGTCGCCAATTAATCACGCAATCGGACCGTGATTGGGATCCCGCGATTGGGATCCCAAGAGTCCGCGACAGCGGTGGTTGCCCCAGCGAAGCGCGAGACAGCCGGGTTCGGATCTGCGGGGTCTGCTTGCGCTAACTCATTGCTCGAGCGTCCGTGAACGCGGAATCATCGATCACGGGCACTCACGCAAACATTCATCAGTGCGCATACAGCCGCTGTCGCCGAACAAGTGGCCGAGCACGACCGGGTTGAGATGTTCTTGCATCGCGTTCGAGTTCCGAAGTACGAGTGGTGACTATGCCGGAGAGGTTGGGACGGCCAGCAGGAGAGGACGGCGAGCGGCAAACTCCGAACGAGTGCGGTCCTGCATCCATGGGGTCGATCGCGTGAACACCGAACGTCGTCGAGGAACGACGTCAGTCTCGCAGGCGCCGCTGCCGCTGCTGGAGGGCGCGGATCTACGCCACCCGTTGGACGACGTTCAAAAGGAGATCCACGCGCTGCGCGTCGAGCTCGCAGCGGTCAGCGAGCGCTACCGCGAGCTCTACGACCTCGCGCCGGTCGGCTACATCGTGATCGGCGACCAGGGTATCGTCGACGCCAACGCCACCGCCGAGCGCCTCTTCGGCATGCACCGTGAAGACCTGCGCGGCCGCGCGCTGGCGAGCTTCGTCGTGCCGGAGGATCTGGACGAGCTCCTGCATCACGAACGGCTCGTGCTCCAGTCTCCCGGCTCTCGCAGCTGCGAGCTCGCGCTGCTGGTCCAGGGCGGCGAACGCCGTGACGTCCGCCTGGAGAGCGTACGGGCGAAGTCGACGCCCGATCAGTGGCGTAGCGCCATCGTCGATGTCAGCGAACAGAAGCGCCTGGAACGGCAGCTCGTCGAGTCGGCTCGGCGCGACGCCATCGGCCCCGTGGCGCGCGGTCTGGCCCACGACATCTGCCACGTCCTGAACTCGATCCTGAACGACGCCGAGCGCGTCCAGGCAGCCCCGACCGACAGCGCTCGCGTGCAGCAGCTCGGGGAGCAGATCAAGGCGCTGGCCCTGCACGGGGGCAGCGTGGTCCAGAGCGTGCTCGAGCGTGCGCGGGCCGACGGCGGCGCGCGCGAGATCGCCGATCTGAACGAGATCGTGCTGCAGGCGGAGAACCTGCTGCGGCGGCTGGCAGGCGAGTCGACACGCATGCGCGTCGAGCTCCGCGCGGCCAGGCCGTGGGTCACGATCGCTCGCAGCGAGATCGAGCAGGTGCTCTCGAACCTGGTCTCCAACGCGCGCGACGCGATGGGAGGACGCGGTGAGCTCTCGATCGAGACTCGCGATCCCGGGCCCAGCGACGAGGCGGTGCTGCCCGGCGGCGACTGCGTCGTGCTGTCGATCAGCGACACCGGCGTGGGCATGGATCCACTGACGCAAGCGCGTGCGTTCGATCCCCACTTCACGACCAAGCCCGCCGGACAGGGCAACGGACTCGGGCTGCCGACCGTGTATGGCATCGTCAAGGCGGCCGGCGGCGAGATCCGCGTGCGCAGTCAGCGCGGCAAGGGGACCACCATGGAGGTGTACCTGCCGCTCCAGGGCTCGGCTGCGGCTGATCAGCGGCCGTCTCAGCCGATGAGAGTCGGCCTGCCGCCGACGCGCGTGCTCGTGGTCGAGGAGGATCCGCTCGTTTGCCTGGCAACTTGCCGGGTGCTGGAACAGGCCGGCTACGAGGTGCTGCAGGCGCAGAGCGGGCGCGAAGCGATGGTGGTGCTCGGCGCCTACTCGGACTCACTGAAGATCGTGATCAGCCACGTGGAGCTGCCAGATGTCAGCGGGTTCGACCTCGTGCGCGCGGTGCACGCGGCTTGTCCCACCATTCGTGTGCTGCTCACGACGACCGAAGATCCGCGGCTCTTGAGCGAGCGGGTGCAGCTCCCTCCGCGCACGGAGGTCCTGCGCAAGCCTTTCGGTCACGGCGTGCTGGTCGATCGCGTTCGTCGCGTGCTCGCCACCAACGAGGGGCGCCCCGTCGTGCTCGTTGTCGAGGACGACGTCAGCGCGCTCTCCGCGCACGAGGAGCTCCTGACCAGAGAAGGCTTTCGCGTCGTGGGCGCCGGATCGGCCGGCGAGGCACTGGAGTGGCTGGTGAATCACGTCGGAGAAGCCGCTGCACTGGTCACGGATCTCCACCTCGCGGACGCCGACGGCGGCTGGCTGGCGCGTGAGCTTCGCGCTCTCGGCGACGACATCCCCATCCTGTTCTTGACCGGATCGGCGGCCAACGACCCCTTGCTGCACGGTCTGATCGGCTCGCCCCGCACTGCGCTGCTGGCCAAGCCGGCCGAGTCGGTGAAACTTGCCGGAGCGGTACGTCGCTTGATCAGCGCCGGCTGAGGCCTGCTCAGATCATCGCGACACCGCTGCGACGGCGACCGAGAGGAAAGGCCTTTTCCAGTGACTCGAGCTCATCAGCGCTGAGCTCGAGCGCCGCGGCTTCCGCGTTTTGACGGACGTGCTCGGCGTCCGACGACTTGGGGATCGCGAACAGGCTCGGACGACGGGTGAGAAACGCGAGCGCGATTTGTCGGGGCGTCGCACCGCGCTTCTCGGCGATCGTCGAGAGCACCTCTCCCGCCGGCGATCGCGGCGGAAACCTCGCGCGACCGAAGGGCGTGTAGCCGACCACGGCGACTTTCTCGCGTTCGCACCAGGGCAGCACGGCGTGCTCGATGCCGCGCTCGCCCAGGTGATAGAGCACCTGGTTGCAGGTCAGCTTGCCGGGGCCAGCGATGCGCACGACTTCGGCGAGCTCGTCTTCGTCGAAGTTGCTGACGCCCCAAGAGCGGATCTTGCCGCTCGCGCTGAGCTCCTCGAGCGCCGCGATGGTGTCCTCCAGCGGGTGGGAGCCCGGCCAGTGCAGCAAGTAGCAATCGAGGCGGTCGGTTCGCAACAGTTTCAGGCTCTTCTCGCACGACTTGATCGTGCCCTGGCGCGAGGCGTTGCTGGGCACCACCTTGGAGACTAGAAATACCTCGTCGCGCCGGCCCTGGATGGCCTCTCCCACCAGCTCCTCGACTTGTCCCGAGCCGTAGAGCTCCGCCGTGTCGACGTGTTTCATGCCGAGATCGAGCCCGGTGCGCAGTGCTCGGATGGCGGCCGCGCGATCGTCGCCTTCCATTTGCCAGGTGCCGAGACCGATCACGGGAACTCGAACGCCCGTGGGGCCGAAAGGTCGTGTTTCCACCACGGCAGATTAGTGCCCGCCTAGCGTCGAGGCAATCCGTTCAGAGGATCGCGCTCGCTCACGCGCGCCGCTTCGCCCTGGTGGCCGCTCAGGCGGGTCAGCGTCGCATCGAGCTCGCTCACCAGCGTCTTCTCCTTGCCGAGCCCGCTCACGCGCGAATCATCGAGCTTCTTTTTCAAGGCGCGCACCAGCCGATAGGCCTTTTCCGTCTGGTTCTGCTGTCCGTGCAGGATCGAGGCTTGCTTGAGCGTCGTGATCTCGTCGACGAGGAGAAGTCCGCGCGCGAGCCCGAGTGGAAGCTTGTCGCTCGCCAGCAGCGGAAAGGCGAGCACGTCCTTCTGTGCTCGGCGGGCGCTGTCGACGTAGACCAGGCTGGCCTCGGCGATGGCGCCGGGTCCCGGCGGAAGCGCGCCCGCGCCCGCAGGCTTGAACGCGAAGAAGATACCGCCCGCGTCATGGCTCAGGAACACGGTCTCGATGGTGAGCTCGAGTCCGCCACCGGTCGTACGCTTGACCAGATCACCGGGTACTCCGTACAGCCCGACGAGCTCGTAGCCCGCCGCGGGCTTCACCACGAGCTTGAGGTCGTAGGCGAGCTCGCTGACCATGGTGTCGAACTCCCGCTGGAAGCGCTCGTTCATCGCCGTCTCGTCCGGAAAGAAGAACAGGTTGCCGCCGCGCACGCTGCTGATCGCCGTCGCCAGCTCCGCGCCGAAATGCGTGCCGACCCCGATCGTCGTCAATCCGATGCCGCGGCGTGAGCCGGCGCGCGCCATGCCCATGAAGCTCCGCGCGTCGGTCGCGCCCACGTTGGGTCGTTCGTCGGTGAAGAGCATCATCCGTGTCACGCCCTTGAAGCGCGGCTGGCTCTGTTGTGCGACCTCGAAGCCCACGCGCAGACCTTCTTCCATGGCCGTGCTGCCGGCGCTCTGGATCGAGTCGATGGCGGCGAGGACGTGAGCACGTTTCGCCAGTGGAGTCGGCGCCAGATGCACGTGGCTGCGGTCGCCGTAGAGCACGATCGATAGCTGGTCGCGCGCTGTCATCTGCAGCGCAATGCGGCGCAGGCTGGCCTTGACCGTGTCCAGAGGGCGACCGCTCATGCTGCCGCTCTTGTCGACCACCGCGACCAGGTTGAGGTCGCTGCGGTGCCACGTCTTGGGGTCGATGTTGGAGCTGAAGCCGAGCTGCGCCAGGTAGCGCACTTCCGGCTGCGCGATGAGCTCGGCTCGCGCCGCCGCGGCCGTCAGGCACAGAACCTGCTGGCAAGGACGCTGCCCCGGCAGCGGAAGGTCGTGCTGGCTGAAGAGTCCCTCGGGCGTGAACGTGTCCGAGTGCGGCACCTCACCGGCCTTGATGCGATCGCGCGCGTAATCGATGTCTTGCGCTCCGCCCGGGGTGGCGCCCATGGTCGCTGCCGGCA
>DATLIL010000926.1:0-1931 GCA_035539475.1 Polyangiaceae bacterium | reverse complement strand
CCCTTCATGTGGCCTTCAGCCACTGCCTGCAGCGCCTGCAAGACGTAGTCCACGGCCTGCGTCGGCGGCAGAAATTCCGTGTCCTCGAGCACGCTGCGCAGGTCGCTGCCCTCCAGGTACTCCATGACGAAGTAGGGCATTCCGGTCGGCAGCTCGTCGATCTCGAGCATCTTGACCACGTGCTCGCTGCTGATGCGGCTCGCGGCGCGTGCTTCGCGCACGAAGCGCTGAACGGCGGTCTCAGCGCTGGCCAGGCGAGGCAAGAGGAACTTGATGGCCACGCGTCGCTCGAGCCGCTCATCGCGTGCTGCGACCACGATGCCCATTCCTCCCACCCCCAGCACCTCCTCGACGACGTACTTGTCCGCCACACGCTCGCCCGGCTTTACGGGTGCGAGCTGCGAAGCTTCGCCTTCTCCAGGCTGGCTGGCGGTACCCATCGTTCCTTCGTCCGCGGCTTCCCCCGCGGGAGAGCCGCGACCTGACCATAACCCAAGCCCCGGGCGGAGGCGACGCACTACGAAAAGGGCAGGAAACGTGGCAGCATGAAGGTGTTGGAGGCTGCGGGCCATGATGAGCGGGTCGGATTGCCTGGTGATCTCGATGTCGGTGTTCTGCCTGGCGGCGTGCTCCGCCCAGAAGGCTGCGCCGCACCAGGCCGCTCCGCCCGCGCCCGCCCCCACGGCGTCCGCACCGGCACCTGCACCCACTCCGCCGCCTTCGAGCTCGGCAGCGGAGCCGTCTCAACCCAATACTTTCTGGTTCACGGCGAGTGGCGGGGACGAGTGCGCAATGGACGGGTCGGCGCCGTGCCAGGAGCGACTGAGCTGCTTTCCCCGCGACCCTGCCGAGGGGGGACGCGGCGTGTGTGCCCTCGCGACGACAATCCCAGAGCTCCTGTCCGACTATCGCTACTCGAATCGGCTCGTCGGGCTCCGCAACACCGTTCCCATGTTCATGACCATCTGTACGGACATGGGATGTCTCGGGCCCAATCAGTGCTGCAACAGCTGTTCGTCGAAGGCTTACGTGCAGGGGGACGCGCAGTACATGATCATGCTCGCGCAAAAGAACGGTGAGCTCTACACGGCGCGCGGGAACGAATGTGACATCCGCAACCGTTACCCCATCCGTTCCGTCCCCCACGTCATCGTGGGCTCCTATAGTTCCTCGACGGGCAAGTTGCGGGTCGAATACATGACCCCCGAAGCGGCCGGCCCCTAGTTGCTCATTGGATCGCCTCAACCGGGCGGGTTAGTCTCGGCGTATGGTCGAGCGTGGTGGTCGGACTCTTTGCTTGCTGATGCTCGCCGGGCTCTCGCCGCTCGTGTGTGCGTCACCGGCGCGCGCCGAGGAGCCGTTTCAGGTGGCCGGCGCGGGTGTCTTCCTGGGCTACTCGTTCGGCGAGCCGGGGGGCTTCGAGTGGGGCATCGACGCCTTTGCCACGCGCTGGACCGAGCACCACGACGACTGTGGCGACCACTCGATGCGCTACGGCTTCGGGCCGCTCGTGCGCCTGGGCATGGTGCAGCTGTCGCAGTTTCAGGCCACGCTGGCAGCTCACGGAGGCGGTGACATCACACGCCCGTACCTGGCGCTCGACGGTGAGCTCGGCGGCAGGCTGCTGGTGCAAGACGGGCGCCTCTGGGTCGTGCCGCACACCGGCCTCACCGTCGAATCGATCATCTTCGACCTCTACTTCCGACAAGCCTGGCTACCGCCGCAGCTGTCGGCGGGCGCAGGTGCTCGCTATTTGCCGTTCTTCGGCGAGCCGGGCATGTGTGACGTCGGGCGCGCTTATCGCGATGACGGGGGCCAGCGCCAGGCCGCGCGTGTACGACGTGGCGCCGCGTTCGAGGCCAGGAACCCGCGCGCCGAGCTCTGGTCGAAGCGCGCCGCCGAGGAGTGCGCGTCGGTGCCCGCTTTCCTGC
>DATLIL010000925.1:0-6596 GCA_035539475.1 Polyangiaceae bacterium | reverse complement strand
GCTCGTGGCCGAGCACGTGGAAACCGAACATCACGTGGTCGAGCTCACGCCGGCGGCGATCGTGGCGCACGTCGACGACACCATGGCCTGCCTGGACAAACCGAACGGCGATCCGTTGACGGTACCGAACTCGCTGCTCTTCCGCGCCATGGCCGAGCACGCGGACGTGGCGCTGAATGGGGAAGGCGGCGATCCCTCCTTCGGCGGCCCCAAGAACCAGCCCATGCTGCTGGCAGAGCTCTACGACGACGAGGGCGGCGAGCTGCGCCAGGAGCAGAGCTATCTGCGCGCCCACCTGAAGTGCTTCGACGAGCTCGCCGAGCTGCTCGAGCCGGACGTGTTCCAGACTGCCTGCACACCGAGCCTCGAGAGCGAGCTCTCGCCCTGGTTCGACGATCCGCGCTGGCAGACCCTGATTTCACGCCTGACGGCGATCAACATCCGCTTCAAGGGCGGCCACCATATTTTGCCGAAGCTCGAGGCGCTCAGCGCTCCCTTTGGCATACGGGCGCGGTCGCCGCTGTTCGGCAAGCAGGTGGTCGAGCTGTCTTGCCGGATCCCGCCCGAGCTCAAGTTGCACGGCGCGGTCGAGAAGCACCTCTTGAAGCGCGCGGTCCAGGACCTCTTGCCGAGCGCCATCCTCGAGCGCCCGAAGAGCGGAATGATGGTGCCCGTCGAGGGCTGGTTTCAGGGGCCGCTCCTGCCACAGGCCCGGGAGCGTATTCTCGACGGGCTTGCCGGCAGCGGCATCTTTCGCCGGCCGTACCTGGAGCGGCTCCTGCGCGGCAAGCTCGGCGGCCTCAGGCCGCGCCACGGTGTGAAGATCTGGCTACTGGTCAGCCTGGAAGCCCAGCTCCGAGCCCTGGCCTTGCGCGGCGCGTAGTTGTGGAACCGTTTCCAGATTGGTTCCGTTGTGCTACGCTGGCTGCACAATGCGGGTTTTCACCAGTTGTTTATGGTTTGCGCTGGTGGCGGCGGCCTGCAGCGCCGGCGGCGGTAACGCCATCGAGCGAAAGAAATCTGGTAACGGTTCCGGTGGCAGCGCTGGCAGCATCGTCGTGGGCGGCGGGCAGGGCTCGCTGTGCGATCCCACGGCGCCAGACTCGCCCTGCAGCCCCACGGCTCCGGCCCCGCCCGGCTGCGGCGACGGGATCCTCACCTCCGACGAGGCCTGCGACGACGCGAACCTCGAAGACGGTGATGGCTGCTGGGCAAACTGCCTCGGCGTCGATCCGGGGTACTCGTGCCAGCCGCCGGGTCAGCCCTGTCACGAAATCGCGCGCTGCGGCGACGGGGTGGTCTCGCTGTCCGAGCCTTGCGACGACGCCAACCTGGCCGACGGCGATGGCTGCTCGGCGCGCTGCAAGCTCGAGATCGGCTACAAGTGCGAGGGCAACCCCAGCACCTGCTCGGCCACGACCTGCGGCGACGGCGTGCAGGAAGGCGCCGAGAGCTGTGAGGACGGCAACACCCTGCCGTTCGACGGCTGCTCGGCGCTGTGCCAGGCCGAGCCGGACTGCGGCGCCGGACCCTGCACCTCGGAGTGCGGCGACGGGCTGATCATCGGCGAGGACTGCGACGACGGCAACACGACGGCCGGCGACGGCTGCGCTCCGGACTGCACGGTCGAAGCCGGTTTCAGCTGCGATCCGGCCGTGACCGGCTGCGAGATGATCAATGGCGAGTGCGTGCAGCGCGTGGCGGCGATCTTTCGCGACTTCAACGAGGACCACAGTGACTTCGGCGTGTCCTGCACGCAGGCTGTCACGGGCATCGCCGCTGCCGAGCTCAGCGTCGAGGGCAAGCCAACGCTCGCTCTCGCCGACGGCGCGAGTGCCTGCATCGCGTCCGCAGAGAGCTTCGCGGAGTGGTACACGGACGGCGCGAACAACGTCACCATCGGCGGCAGCATCGCGCTCTTCGACAACGGCAAGGGCGGCTACGTCAATCGCTGGGGCGAGAACGGCGAACAGTGGGGCGGCCAGGCGTCGTACGAAGGCTTGCGCTGGTGCGGCAACGGCGGCGGAGCGTGCGCCGGCTGCACGCTGGTGGCGGGCGAGCAATGCTGGGACCCGTGCACGCCGTGGGGCAACACCAACGAATGCGCGGGCAAGCAGGCGGGTGAGCTATTCGACGGCAACCCCGTGTTCTTCCCGATCGACGGCGAGCCCAACGCCCTCGCCGACACGCGTTATCCCGCCAAGATAGCCGATGTTTACGGCTGGCCGTGGCCCTGGGAAGCCGACGTCGTCCCGGACGCGCCCGATCACAACTTCCACTTCACGACCGAGGTCGTCTACTGGTTCCAGTACGACGCGGCCGAGTCTGCCAAGCTGGACTTCACGGGCGACGACGACGTGTTCGTGTTCGTCAACGGCAAGCTGGTCGTGGACCTCGGCGGCTTGCACCCGCCGCTGAACGGCAGCGTCACCATCGACGCGAGCAGCGCCGCCGACTTCGGTCTCGAGGACGGTCAGGTCTACAAGATCGCCGTCTTTCACGCCGAGCGTAAAGTCGACGGCTCGAGCTTCAAGCTGACGCTGGAAGGTTTCAACGCTGCGCGCAGCGACTGTGTCCCGATCTGCGGCGACGGCATCGTGGCACTGGGTGAGGAGTGCGACGACGGCGTCAACGACGGCGGCTACGGCGAATGCTACGAGGGCTGCGTGCTGGGCGCCTACTGCGGCGACGGCGTCGTGCAAGAAGGCGAAGACTGCGACGACGGTAACCAGATCGACGGCGACGCCTGCGGCTCCGCCTGCCGCGTCTTCGTCGTCAAATAGGGCGCTCGGCGGGGCTGTGCCCCGCCTCGCTATCTTTTTGTGTTTTGCGGAGTGCCTCCGCAGGGCGTTTGGCCTTCCGGGCGCTTTGGTGGCAAGCCGCGCCTGTGCGGTCAGTTTGTCGTGACTCGGGTCTCGTTCGTGGATCGTGATCTGCCTTGGACAAAGACCCGCGAAGTGGATCCAGCTCGGCCTGCTGACGCAGGCCTCGCGATCAGCGCCCAGAAGGCTAGGGCGAGCTTGGATCGCGCGCCATTGGCGCGCGCAGAGAGTGTCTGAGACTAGGACACGGACAGAATGCTGAGCATGCGTACGCGTTCCGGCAGGCGAACGTCGCAGTCGTCACCGCTGACCTTACCGAGCAGCGCACGGCCGAGCGGCGATTTGATCGACACGACCTGCACACGGCCGTTCGCGAGCAGGCTGCCGCCTCCGTGCGCCGCGATGAAGAGCTCGGAGGTCACGTCGCCTTCCTCGACCGTGACCAGAGCACCGACTGCGATCGGTTGACCGGCGCCGAAGCCGCGCAAGACCATGGCCTCGACCTCGAGCACGGCCGTCTGGAGCTCTTTGACGCGCCGTGCCTGCCCGCGCGCCAAATACGACTGCTCGAGCGCGCGAGTGTCCTTGTCATTTTCCGGTTTGGCTTCTTCGTGTGTCGCGCCGGCAGTGACCTGCTCGTGCGCGTGCGCGAGTGTCTCGAGATCGCGCGTGAGAAGCGCGAGAAGCTCGTCCTTCAAAGCCTGCTTCGACAGCGGTGGCATGTCCGCGTGCAGTATCGCACACCGAAAAAATGGTTGTCGAAGCGATCGGCGATTGTGTAGCTTGTGACTCCTTGGGTGTGAGAATCGCGGTTCTCTTTGTCGTGCTTTTGCTGTGCGGTTCAGCGCAGGCGCAGCCAAAGCTCTCGCTCAACCTCGCGTACGTTCCGCCGCCCGGCGAGCTCTGGCTGCACGCGATACAGCCGCTCGACGAAGTCCTGGCGCGCTACCAGAGGGCACCGGAGCTCAAGCTCCAGCCGTTCAACGCCCTGCGCGGCGGCCTGCGCACGAACGAGTACGAGGACCAGCGCCGCGCCCAGCGCCTGGTGAAGAGCGACTTCGGCCAGCGCTCTCAAGGCGCCCAGTCGGGCATCATGGACGGCGATCTCGCCTCCGTGGCCAGCCTGGCGGCTACCTACTTCTCGTTCAATCTGACGCTGCGCAACGGCCGGAAATTGCCGCGATTTTTCATGGATACGGGCGGTTACCGCCCGCCCTGGGCCGTCGGAGTGGGGCTCGGGCGCGTGGGGCTGGGTCTGCGCACGGAGTTTTGATACGTTCCGGCGCTCCGATGAGCCCGAGTGACGAAAAGACCGACGACCTCGACTCCGCCTGGGACGACGACGAGGACGACGAAACGAGCGACGACGACCTCGACGCAGGCTGGGGTGACGACGAGGAAGGCGAAAAGACCGCGGCCGCAGAGAGCAGCTCGGAGGACCTCGACGCCGGTTGGGGTGACGACGAGGAGCCGGCCGCCCCCGCGCCCGCGCCTGGCGGACAGCCCGCGTCGCCTCCTGCCCGTCGCTACCCGCATCGGGAGCGCAAGAAGAAGCAGGCTCGAGCCTCGGCGCGTCCCAAGGGGCCGGTGGTGCAGCTGCCTCAGCAGATGAGCAAGAAGGAGCGGCGCGATCTGGAGCGCCGTGGACGCGCACACGCCTCGAAGCGTCATCGCGAGCTCCGCGCTCAGGAGAAGGCTGAGCGCCGCGAAGCAGCCAAGCAGGCTCAGGTCGAACGCGAGGACGAGCGGCGCAAGGCGCTCAAGGTCAGAGCGAAGGCCGAGAAGAAGCGCCGCCGCGAGGCCCAGGAGCGCAAGCGCGAACAGGCCGCTGCGGCTCCGGTGGCACGAAAGAAGACGACCGAACCCCGCCCGGCGCTCGCGACGCAGCGCGTCGCCGCGCAGCGTATGGTCTGGGGTCTATCGATCCCTCAGCTCGTGATCATCGTCGTCGCCCTGACCGGGCTCGTGGCGTTCACGGTCTGGCGTCTCACCGGAAAGTAGAGCAGGTCAGCTGGCGGGCGGCGGCTGTGAGGGCGGCTGCGACCAGCCGCTCGCCGCGACCTCGCCGTTCCCGTTCTTCTCGTCCTTCTTCTTGTTCTTCTTCTTGCCCTCGCCCTTGGCCTCCGCCGCGGGCGCGGCAACGACGTCGAGCTCGGCCAGCACTTCATCCAGGGTGCCGGCGGCCACGGTCGGGGCAGGGGCGGGGATAGGCTCTGCTGCCGGAACCGGCATGACCTCGGCCGGTAGCGGCTCAGGCAGCGGCTCCGCCGGCGCTACGTCCAAGATTGGCAGGGGCGGCGGCAACATCGGGTTTTCCGGCTCGGGCACGTACGGCGCTGGCAGCGGAATGGACATGGCCGGCTCCTCAGTCGTGGCCGGGATCATGGCCGGCGCGGCTTCGACCGGCACAGCCTCGACCGGCGCGGCGACAGGCACGTCGACGGCGACGTGCTCGGTGGGCTCGTCGCCGATGGCGAGCTCGCATTGACCGAAGATCGCCTGCATCTTGCCACGCTGCACGGAGAGCTTCACCTCGAACGAGCGCGCGCGAATGATGGTGTTGTCGAGCACTCGCCCGGCGAGCTCCACGCTGTCGGCGTCGAACTCACCGGAGAGCTCGCCTTCGGAGCGCACCGAGCCGACCTTGGCTCGGCCGTGCACGGCTCCGCTCTTGCTGACGGTGAGCGACGGAGTCTCGATCTCACCCTCTATCTTGCCGCGCACGTCGATCGCGCAGCTCGAGGCCAGGGTGCCCTTGAAGCTCGTGCCCTCTTCGACAATCGTCTTTTTCTCGCTCTTGTCCATGCTTCGCTCCTGGCCGTTACTCTGCTGCTGCCGGTAATACTTGCGGCTCCGCCGCCCGCATGATCTTGATGCGCAGCCGGCAACCCGGCTCGAACGCGAACAGCGTCGCTTCCGGCGCCTGGGCCACCGCGCCCACCATCGCGCCGCGGGCGCTCACCACCAGGCTGCGTGGGCCGATGATGCCGGGCGACTGGCGCTCGAAGAAGCGCCCGTGAATGGTGATGTTGCCGCTGCCCTGGATCTGACAGTCCTTCAGCACGCCGCTCTCGCCGATCACGAGCTCAGCGCCGTCACCCAGCGTGAGGGTGCAGTTCTCGAAGCGGCTGTCGACGTGAATGCTGGAGTTGGCGCCGAACTCGAGCGTGGCGTCGCGCAGCACGTCGCCCCGACCGAAGTAGCGCGTCCCGTCGCCGTCGGAGTCGATCTTGCCCGTGGTCAGGAAGTTCAGCGCGCGCTGGCCGAGAAGGCGCTCGGAGCCGTCGCCGTTCTCGCTGAGGTCGACGGAGTCGACGGCCGCCCCGGTGAGCTTGATGCCGACCAGGGTCGACTTGCCCAGGCGAGCGCCGTGGAGCGTCGCCGCGGTCAGATCGGCCTCTTCGAAGCTCGCGTGGCGAGCGTCGATCTCGCTCAGGTCCGCGCCGGTGAGCCGGGCCATCGCCAGGTTGCTACGCAAGAGCGATGCGCCCGTGAACTGCGCCTTGTACGCGCTGATCTGCTCGAGGTGCGAGTCGTGCAGCACGGCGCGGGTCAGGTTGGCGCCATCCATGTTGGCTTCGGTCAAGGTGGCGTTGCTGAGCACCGCCGCCTCGAGCTCGGCGCCCGTCAGCTTGGCCGCCGTGAGCTCGGCGTGCGACAGGTCGGCTTGCTTGAGCTTGGCCTTGCTGAGGTCGGCGCCGGAGAGCTCGACGCCAGTGAGGCAGGTGCCCGCGAGGCTCGCGCCGACCAGCGAGCAGTTTTCCAGCGTGGCTC
>DATLIL010000924.1:0-1762 GCA_035539475.1 Polyangiaceae bacterium | reverse complement strand
CTCTTACCCCACCGTTTCACCCTTACCCGAGGCGCGTTAACGACTCGGGCGGTTTCGCGTTTTCTGTGGCACTTTCCTCGAGGTTTCCCTCACCGGGCGTTACCCGGCATCCTGCCCTGCGGAGCCCGGACTTTCCTCCCGACGCTCACGCGTCGAGCGATTGCCTGAGCCGCTGCGACGAGGGGGAGCCTAGCACGGCTCAGGCGGCCGTGAGAACGTCGAGCCAGCTGCCGTTGTTCTGCGAGAGCTCCTCGATGCGCGACTTGAGCTTGCGCTTGGCGCGCGCCTCGAGCTGCCTCGCTCGCTCGCGAGAGACCCCGAGCCTGCGGCCGATCTCCGCCAGCGACAGCTCGTCGTCGCCGTCCGCCATCAACCGACGTTCGACGATGTAACGCTCGCGCTTGTCGAGCACCGTCACTGCCCTGCGCACGGCGTCGCGCAAGTGGTCACCGAGCTCCGTCGCAGCCAGTCCCTCTTCCTGGCTGACCTCGTTGCCCACCAGCATGTCTGCCAGGGTGGTGCCGGAGTCGTCGAACACCTTGGCGTCGAGCGATACGTCGCGCGACTCCAGTCGACGCACCATGCTCACGACCTTGGCTTCGGGCAGGCCCATCGACTTGGCGAGCAATGCGTCTGCCTCCGCGCCTTCGCCAACGCGATTCAGGATCTTGACCCGCTCGCGCCGCAGCTTGAAGAACATCTTCGAGCGCAGAGCGCCCGAGCCGACACCGACGAGGCTCCACGAGCGAATGATGTGATTGAGGATGTAGGCGCGGATCCAGTAGGCCGCGTAGGTGACGAAGCGCGTGCCGCGCTCGGGCTCGAACTTCGAGAGCGCGTGAACGACACCGAAGTTTCCCTCCGAGATCAGCTCGTCGACTGGCACGCCGTAGCGCCGATACTTGAGCGCGATCGCAACGACGTAACGAAGGTGAGCGTTGACGACCTCCGTGCGGGCAGCCTCGTCAGCGTGCTCGCGCCAGCGCTTCACCAACGCGGTTTCGGTTTCGCGGCTGAGCTGCTCGTACTTGTGAACGCGGGAGATGTAACGGGACAGAGAATTGTCGAACTCGGCCATGGGGCCTCCGTACGGTCCACGGCACAGCGGCCTGGACGCATGCTGGTCAGCAGACGGCGCCGGCGGTGGCCGGCGTCACTTCCGCTCGTCTCGTCAGCACTACGCGCGGCCCTCCACGCCAGTTCCGGGCGTCGAGGCTTTCGTACGGGAGGCAAAGAGAACTGGACGATCGGTGAGCGCTGCCCCATGGGGGGCTCAGATCGTACCGCCGGCCGGACTCAGACCTGGAACGAGGAACCGCAGCCGCAGGAGCCGGTCACGTTCGGGTTCCCGAACTTGAAGCCCGACCCGTGTGCGCTCTCGACGTAGTCGATTTCGGTGCCGTCCAGATACTGGTAGCTCAGCGGATCCACGTAGAGCTTGACGCCCTGGGACTCGAAATTCTCGTCCAGGTCGGTCGGGGCTTCCTCGAAATACAAGTCGTACTGGAAGCCGGCGCACCCGCCGCCAATCACCCGCAGGCGCAAACCCTGAGATTCCAGGCCTTCAGACTTGGCGATTTCACGGACCTTGTCCGCGGCGAGGGGCGTGATTGAGATCATCTGGCGACGTGTCCTTCCGAGAACCTGACCTGAGCGCCCAGGGCGGGGCGCGTGGGAGATGAGCGTAGTATAGGCAGCGAGGTGGCCGCACGCCATCCGTTTTGGAGCCGTCGTGAAGCCTAGCTTTTTGATTTCACTCAAC
>DATLIL010000923.1:0-3014 GCA_035539475.1 Polyangiaceae bacterium | reverse complement strand
CTCGTAGGGCGGGGCGCCGCCTTCGCTTGGCGCGCTGACGATCTGCGTGGGCTGGTCGTCGTCGTAGTCCTCTTGCCAGAGCTCCGGCTCGTCCATCTGGATCGAGCTCGTGAGCTCCGCTTCCATGGGCAGGTGCTGCGGCATCACCCTGCCCGCGCCGCACAGGATGGGCGCGCGCTCCATCGCGTTCTTCAGCTCGCGCACGTTGCCCGGCCAGGAGTAGGTCTGCAGCTGGCGCAGCGCGTCCGGCGACAGGTCCGGCTCGGGGATGTCGTTCATCGCGCAGAAGCGGTTGAGGAAGTAGCGAGCGAGCGGCTCGATCTCGTTCCTGCGCTTGCGCAGCGGCGTGATCTTCAGACAGATGGCGTTGATGCGGAAGTAGAGATCCTTGCGGAAGCGACCGAGCTGGACCTCGCGCGCGAGCTCGCGGTTGGTGGCAGCGACGAAACGCACGTCGATCCGTTTGGAGCGCGTTCCGCCCACGCGCGTGACCTCGCCGGTCTCGAGCACGTGCAGCAACTTGACCTGCGTCTGCAGCGGCAGCTCACCGATCTCGTCGAGGAACACGGTGCCGCCGTGGCCGAGCTCGAGCAAGCCGGGCTTGGCGTCCTGCGCGCCGGTGAAGGCGCCGCGCTGGTGACCGAAGAGCTCGCTTTCGAGCAGCGACTCGGACAGCGCGCCGCAGTTCACGCGTACGAGCGGTCCGTGGTGGCGCGGCGAGGAGCGATGGATGTGCTCGGCCAGGACGTCCTTGCCCACGCCCGTCTCGCCCAGGATCAGGACCGGCAGCGCCGTGGTCGCCACGCGCCCCGCCAGGTCGTAGACCCGCATCATCTCCGGGTCCTCGAGCACGACGTCCTCGCAAGGCACGACCTCTTCCGGGATCGGCTCGGTCTGCATGACCGGCGTGCCGTGCTGCAGGTAGAGGATGACGCTGCCGAGCTTGACCACGCTGCCGGGCTCGAAGCGCTGGCGAACGTTGCCCGCGAGCTTGAGCCCCTCGCCGCTGACGCCGTCGGCGACGCTCTCCCAGCTGAGGCCCGGCTTGGCGGCGAAGAGCCAGCTGCCGTTCTTGCTGTCCAGGTCTTCGACCTCGAGCGTGCTCATGTGCAGCACGGCGTGACGGCGCGAGATCGATCGGTCTTCGAGACGGATGTCGCATTCAGCGGAGCGACCGATCACCACGTCGCCACTCGGCGGCAGGCGCACCTGTCGCCGATGTTTGCGCTCGTAGACGACCAGCTCAAAAGGGCGTCTATCGAAGTCGGTTCCGGCGGCGTCGTTCAAAGGCGATGACCTTGAGGTAGAGCTTGCTTGCCTCGTTCAGCACGCCCCACCCGGCAACTTGCGACTTCTAAGTATGCCATGCGAACGAGCGCGCTTGTCATCTAATATTTACGTGAGACGAGCCGTCATCGTAAACGTCAATTTGAGGAGGGCGCTCTAGCGCGATCGCCGCTTTGCGGCGCCTTGGTGGTGAGCGTCGTCCGACTTTCTGAAAACGCCTGCGTGCTTCGATCCCGCTTCGGGATGCCGACACCGACATCCGACCGTTCGGGCTGAAAAGCATGTGGTGAGGCAGGCAATGGTGTTGTGCGAAGCTCGGGCAGTTTGAAGGTGCGTGTGGTCGAACGTGGCGTGCGCGCCTTCGTTCTCGCACGCGCCGCCCGTCTGTCCCCGCGGGGCGAAGGGCGATCGGTTAACGCTCCCAGAAACCGGTCCCGCGATCGGACTAAGTTTTTTAGCGGTGAGCGCGTGTGAGACCTGCCGGAGCACTGATCGCGCGTGAGGATTGCGAGGGATCCCGCGCTCGCTGCATAGTGAAAGGAGCGAGCAGGCGGCGGGTGCGATGAACAAGGACGACGACAGGACAGCGATACGCAAGCCGAGCGTCGGCACGGAGAACGGCAAGTCAACGCCGTGCCTCATCGTCTTGCGAGGCAGCGCGGTGGGGCAGGTATTCAAGGTCGACCGCGCCTCGATCGCGATCGGGAGGGCGGACGACGCCGAGGTCTACCTCAATGACGATGGCGTTTCTCGCCAGCACGCGCAGCTGATCCGCTACTCCAGCGAGCTGATGGTGCTCAAGGATCTGGAGTCCACCAACGGGACCTACATCAACGGCCAGCCGATCAAGGCCAAGGCGCTGAAGGACGGCGATCGCATCCAGATCGGCTCGTTCACCATCCTCAAGTTCAGCGTCCAGGACGAGGTCGAGGACCACTGGCAGCAGCAGCTCTACGACGCCGCCGTGCGTGACCCGCTGACGCACGTCTACAACCGGCGCTTCTTCAGCGACGATCTCGAGCGAGCGTTGCGCCATGCCCTGCGCCATCAGCTACCGCTGTCGCTGGTGCTGCTCGACATCGACCACTTCAAGACCATCAACGACACCTACGGTCACAACGCCGGCGATCAGGTGCTGCAGGAGCTCGCCAATCGTCTGAACGCCACGATCCGCACCGACGACGTGCTGTGCCGCACGGGCGGCGAAGAGTTCGCGGTGATCGCCCGCGGAACGACGGCGGAGAACGCGCAGATCCTGGCCGAGCGCTGCCGCAACCGGGTAGCGGCAGCGCCGTTTCGCATCGGCGAGCTCGAGGTCGACGTGCGTATCAGTCTCGGCGTCGCGGGCATCGACCTCGAGTCTCAGCGCGAGCCGAACACGCTGATGGCGGCCGCGGACAAGCTGCTCTACCAGGCCAAGCAGAGCGGCCGGAACAAGGTCTGCTGCCAGGACCTCGCGATCCCGGCCTAGGCCCGTTCCGTTCGGCTTACTGGATGTTCACCGTCTTCGAGACGGTGATGCGCTCGCCGTCGAACGCGGGCACGGACGCCTTGCGCATGGCGGCGGCGATGCAGCCGCCAGTGGCGGTGCCGGCGAACGGAGGGCCGTTCACGTTGGCGCTCGTGACGCGCCCGCTCGGCGCGAAGGTGATGATGACGACGGCGCTACCCGTTGGATCTTCGCCCTTGCGGCAGCCCGACGCCTGAGCGGCTGCGGCGGCCAGCGC
>DATLIL010000922.1:0-2615 GCA_035539475.1 Polyangiaceae bacterium | reverse complement strand
GTGGTGAGCCAGGTCGAGGCACCATCGCCCGCGCCGCCGCCGAGTCCGGGCGTGACGACGGCGCCACCGCCGACCATGTCGACCACTTCCAAACCGAAACGCCCGGCGAGCAGCACTGATCCCTGGGACCGCAGGAGCTTTGGTGGGCGCCGCTAGGCGCCGTGCGGGATGAAGGCGATGCGTAAGTTCACTCGAATTCCGACGCTGGTCGCTTGCATGCTCGCGCTGAGCCTGGCGCGGCCGGCGCTTGGCGACGACAACCGCAAGCGGATCGCCGCCGAAGCTCTGTTCGAGCAGGGCACCAGCCTGATGGCAGCTGGTCGCTTGGCCGACGCCTGTACCAAGTTCGAAGCCAGTCAGGCGCTCGACGCCGGCATCGGCACCCTGCTCTACCTGGGCGATTGTTACGAGCGGACCCGACGCAACGCCAGCGCCTGGGCAACGTTTCGCGAAGCCGAGTCGATGGCGAAAGCGGCTGGCCAGAACGAGCGCGCCCAGATCGCCGCTGCACGGGCCAAGGCCCTGGAACCCAAGCTGACGCGGCTGGCCATCGTGATCCCCGAGGAGCAGCGCGTGCCCGGGCTCAGCGTGAAGCTCGGCGGGCAGATCGTGCCGCCTGCGAGCTACGGAGAGTACCTGCCGATCGACGCTGGCGAACACCACGTGGTGGTGAGCGCGCCAGGGCGGCAGACCTTCGAGCGCACCGTCAACGTCTCCGGCACGGCACCGGAACGCTTGCGCATGGTCGTGCCCGACCTGAAGCCCACGCCGAGCGAAAAGGCCGAGAACAAGGGCAGCAGCCTGCGAACGCTCGGGCTCGTCACCGCCGGCGCCGGCGCGCTGACGATGGGCGCCGGCGTGGTGCTCGGCGTGCTCGCGTCGGAGAAGAACGAAGAGTCGCTCGACGAGTGCCCGAACGAGCCCGATCGCTGCACCCCGGAGGGCGTCGCGCTACGACAGGAGGCGCAGGAGTATGCCGATTGGTCGACGGCCGGCTTTGCCATCGGCGGCGGCCTGCTCGTCACCGGTGCCGTGCTCTACATCGCTGCGCCCAGCAGCGTGCCCAAAGAGAAGCCCGCCCCGGCCAAGCTCGCGGAGGTGCGCGTCGCGCCCAACATCGAGCCGAGCCGTCTTGGAGTGACGGTGAAAGGACGGTTCTTCTAGAGATGCTCTTGCCTTATCGCGGTGCTTACTTGCTCTCGTTGCTCGGCGTAGTTGCGTGCCAGGCCGTGCTCGGCATCGAAGACGCCGAGGTGGATCCGTCGCTCAGCCAACCTGCGCAGGTCGTCGATGACGGCGGGGTGCCCGACGGGATGCCACCACCGAACGCCTTGAGCACCTGCGAGCGCTACTGCGAGACGGTGACCCAGACTTGCGCCGGCGAGTTCGCCCAGTACACGACCGTCGAGAGCTGCCTGGGCGTCTGTGAGCTCCTGCCCGAAGGGACCGACGGCGACACCAGCGGCAACACCGTGTTCTGTCGGCTCCAGGCCGCGGGACAGGCGCCGCTCGAGCCCTCTTTCTACTGCCCCGTGGCCGGCCCTGGCGGCAACGGGGTCTGCGGCACGAATTGCGAAGGGCTCTGTTCGCTGGTCCAGACGTTGTGCAGCGACAACGACAAGCTGCCCGCCGACTGCCTGGGCGCCTGCGCGGAGCTGCCGGACACCGAGGTCTACAGCGTGGCCCCCGACCTCGAGGTCTTCAAAGGCAAGCAGGTCCAGTGTCGGCTCTACCATGCGAGCGTCGCCACGGAGACCGACACCGAGCAACACTGCCAGCACGCGCTCGGCGGCTCACCCTGCGACTAGTGTATAGTTCGAGTCCATGAGACTCGGCGTGTGCGCGGCACTCTTGTTCTTGCTCGGCTCCTTCGCCTGCAGCTCGGGTGACGACGACGATGACGCAGGCGGCGGCACGGGAGGCGGCGGGACGAACACGGGAGGCAAGGCATCCGGCGGCAAGTCTGGCTCCAGCGGCGGCGGCACCGCTGGCAGCAGCGGCTCGAGCGCTGCCGGCGAGGGCGGGACCGGCACCGGCGGCAGCAGCGGTTCGAACACCGGCGGCAGCAGCGGTTCGAGCACCGGCGGCAACGGCAGCGGCGGCGTCCCTGAGTGCGAGCAGGTCAGCTGCCTGCGGCCGTACGAATGCGTGCTCGAGTGCGGCGGCGAGGTCCTGTACAGCGGCTGCTGCCCCTGCGAGCCCCCGTCCTTCGACGGCACCTTCGATTGTCAGGGCGCTGGCGGCGCCGGCTGAGCCTGAGGCCCGCGCACCAATTCGACGTCGTCGATGGCAAGGTCGTAGTCTTCGTCGTTGAAGGTCGGTCCCGGTTGGAACGAGAGCGCCGTCACGTCGTAACGACCAGGAGTGACCTGCCGGCCCCAGCTCGGCTGCGCGAACGAATCGAAGCTGAGCTCGACCTTCGTCCACTCCTTGGGTGCCGTGAAGACCGCTCGCGGGTGAGCGTAGTCACGCACGGCGCTGCGCACGATCGCGACGACGTAGCTCTTGCCGTCGCCCTTGGCCCAGAAGCGGATCGCCGAAAAGGGCGTGAGGTCGGAGCTCTCGAAGCTGGCGCGCACGTCGGCGTACGGCCAGGGCGCCTGGCTCTTGCCGAA
>DATLIL010000921.1:0-4802 GCA_035539475.1 Polyangiaceae bacterium | reverse complement strand
CGCGAGCTCGAGCTGCGGCGGGGTGCACTCGACGTTGGCGCTGGCCTGGGCCTTCGCCTGAGCCTGGCAGTCAGCCGTCGCTTCGCAGTTAGCCGACGCGCTCGGCGGCATCGCCACGGAAGCGACGGCGACGCTCGAGGCGCAGGCCACGTTCGCCGGCGCCCTCACGGGCGGCTTCGGCGGCTGATCCAGCCCGGCTGAAGAACGGACGGCGCCGGCTCCGCACACCGCGGGGTCGGCGCCTTCGTTTTGTGGGTCTTATCCGCGCGCGGCGCCGTCCCGTTACTGGGTCCGATGCCCACGTCGGGAGTCTTTCTGAAGCTCGTGCCCGGGGTGGAGCGCGCCAGCGCCGCCGGTGACGAGACCTCCCGGCGGAACGCAGACCTGCGGCGCATGCGCCGCGTCGTTCGAGCCGCGCCCCGGATCCCCAGAGCGCCGCGGCTGCCCACCATCGCCGCGGTCGCTTCCGAAAATCAGAGGCGGACCTCACGGCGGGGCACGCTGCTCGCCGTCGCTTGTGGCGTCGTGGTCGGTCTCGCCGTCGCCGCCGCTCTCGGTTTCTGGTGATTTCGGGCGGTCTCGATTTGACAAGACTCGGCGTTGGTCCTACGCCCGGGGCTGGCGATGAGCGAGCACGTGTTCCCCAGTCGTGAGATCGGCGCAGACGACCCTGTGCCCGAGGCCAAGAACGTCGTTCTGGTGATGAGTGGCAAGGGCGGTGTCGGCAAGAGCACCGTCGCCACCAACCTGGCGCTAGCGCTGAAGAAGCAAGGCGCTGCCGTCGGACTGCTCGACGCCGATATCTACGGACCGAGCATCCCCACCATGCTCGGCATCACGGGTCAGCCCCTGGCACAAGACGGGCGGATCATCCCGCTCGAGCGCCACGGCATCAAGCTGATGAGCATCGGCTTCCTGCTCGAGGATCCGAAGAGCGCCGTGGTCTGGCGCGGCCCGATGCTGCAGGGCGCCGTCGTGCAATTCTTGAAAGACGTGAACTGGGGCAAGCTCGATTTCTTGCTGCTCGATCTGCCGCCCGGCACGGGCGACGTGGCGCTCACGCTGTCGCAACGCGTGCGCAGCAACGGAGCAGTGATCGTCACCACGCCACAAGAAGTGGCGCTGCAAGACGTCTACAAGTCCGTCTCGATGTGCCAGAAGGTCGGCATCCCGATCGTCGGCGTCGTCGAGAACGAGAGCTACTTCGTCTGCGACGGCTGCAGCAAGAAGCACGAGCTCTTCGGCAGCGGCGGCGGACAGAAGATCGCCGACTTTGCGCAGGCCCCGCTGCTCGGTCAGATCCCGCTCAACCCCGCGGTCCGTGAGTGGGGCGACGCAGGGACCCCGATCGTCGAGGCCTTGCCGAGCTCCGAGAGCGCGCAGGCGTTTCTGTCGGTCGCGCAGAGCTTGATCGAGGCCCTCGGTGCCCAGAGCTCCGGCGGCCTGCTGTCGATCGATCGGTCCGGTGGCGTGAACCGCCGGCTGCCGATCGCCCGCTGAAATTCGACGGAGCCTCGTCCAGCCGTGTTCAGAGCTTCCCCTGGTCAGCCCCCATTTCCGTACGATCTCCTACATTTGCCTGCTCCCACCCGAACTGTAGCCCGGCCTGCGTTGGCAGGCGCCACTAGCCACGTTATAGCCCCAACGGCGCGCCCATGACCGTCAACGACGCTACCCCCACGCCCTCAATCGAGGCTCCGGACCCCGCCCAGAGCAGCGTCGCTGAAACGACCGCTCCGAGCGAGCCACCGGTCGACGAAAGTGCCGAGGCCGAGGCTGCTTCCGACTCGGACGCTCCCGCCGAGGGCGAGAGCGATCAGAGCGAAGAAGCCGAAGCTGGAGCCGCCGACGGCGAGACCAAGAGCGCCGAAGGCGCGCCGAAGAAGAAGAAGCGGCGCCGCAAGAAGAAGCGCAAGGACGGCGACAAGCCGGCTGACGCTAGCGCTCACGGCGGCGAGAAGCCGGCGCACAAGGCGCATCGCCCGCCCACGCCGTTCCACGTCGGCGAAGAGGTGTTCGGCAAGGTCACCGCCGTGCTCGAAACCGCGATCATGATCGACCTGTCGGGCAAAGCGCTCGCGATCTTCGATCGCACCGAGATGGCCGAAGATGACCTGGTGCCCAACGTCGGCGATCGTTTCGTCGCGCGTGTGCACGGTGACGGCGCTCGAGGCGGCCTGGTGGTGCTCACCCGCAAGCCGCTGCGCGAAGACGAGACGAAGCCGAAGATCGAGCAGGCCCACAACGAGGGCTCGCTGGTTGCGGGCCTCATCACCGGCGTGATCAAGGGCGGTGTCGAGGTCGACCTGGGCGGGTTGCGCGCTTTCGCGCCCGCGTCGGGCATGGATCTGCATCCGTCCAACGCCAACTTCGCAGCCCTCCTCGGCTCGCGCCTGGATTTCAAGGTCGTTCAGTACGAAAAGGCGGGCCGCGACGTGGTCGTCACCCGCCGCCCGATGCTGGAGGCAGAAGCACACGAGCGGCGCAAGCAGGCGCTCGGGCTGCTGCAAGAAGGCCAGGTGATGAACGGCGTGGTTCGCACCGTCGTCGAGTGGGGCGTGTTCGTCGCGCTACCCGACGCCGAGAACCTCGAAGGCCTGGTGCACGTGTCCGAGGCCAGCCACGATCCTCGCGCGCACCTCGCGGAGCTGTTCAAGCCCGGCGATCGCTTCGAGGTGAAGATCGTCAAGATCGACGAGCGCGGCAAGATCTGGCTGAGCCGCAAGGCGCTGGTCGACGATCCCTGGGGCGCGGCCCGGCAGAAGTACCAGACCGGCAGCCGTCACCGCGGCAAGGTCATTCGAGTGGAGCGCTTCGGCGTCTTCGTCGAGCTCGAGCCCGACATCGAGGGGCTGATCCACGTCGCCGATCTTTCGCTCGATCGCGTGGAGCATCCGAAGGAGCTCGTGCAAGAGGGCCAGGAGATCGATACGGTCGTTCACTACTTCGACGTCCGTAACAAGAAGATCAGCCTGCACCCCGCGCTGCCCGAGGGTCGCGACGAGCCGGTGCAGAAGGTGGCGCGCAACGCCCTGATCAAGGCCGAGGTAGTGAAGGCGGAACCAGCGGGCCTCATCGTGCGCGTGCTCGGCGTCACCGGTCGCCAGGCGCGCGGTTTCATTCCTGCCGGACAGACCGGCACCTCGCGGGGCACTGATCTGCGCAAGCACTTCAAGCCCGGCGCCCAGCTCGACGTGAAGGTGCTCGACCTCGATCCTCGCTCGGGCGAGCCCAAGCTCAGCATCAGCGGCTTCAAGGACGAGGAAGAGCGCCGGGCGCACCGCGAATACCGCCAGAAGCTCAAGGCCGAGGCTAAATTTGGGACGCTGGGCGACCTGCTCCGGGCCAAGCTCGGGCAGAGCACCAGCGAATGACGAGAAAATCTCGTGGCGAACCAGTGCCTTGCACTGGTTCACCACGCTAGGCTCGTCGGCCTAATCAGCTAAACCCCTGCCCTACACCCACTGAACCGACAGGCGCTCCCCCAAACTCTGCGGGGTTCGATTGTCCAATCTAGTGGTGTTGAATTATCGTAGCCTTGCGTACTCAGGCCGCACTTGTCGACGGCTCGTCCCGGAATGCCCCAAAGGACTGATCGCGAACTCGTCGAGGCAGCCCGTTCTGGGGATGCGGACGCCTTCGGTGCGCTCGTACGACGGCACCAAAAACGCATCTATCGCCTGGCCCTTCACCTGCTCCGCAACGGAACCGAGGCTGAAGACGTGACTCAGGAAACCTTCGTCCGCGCTTACGGTGCCATCAACCGCTTCGATGGGCGCAGCGAGCCGTTCACCTGGATTTACCGCATCGCGGTAAACCTATCGCTGAACGCCATTCGCTCGCGCAAGCCGAACCGCAACGCGGTGACGCCCGACGATCCCCGGATTGAAGGGTTGTTGATCGAGACGCGCGGCTCGGCCAACCCCGCCGAGGCCAGCGCCGATCGCCAGCTGGCGCTGACCCTGATCGAGGGCCTGGACACGCTCAGCGAGACTCTGCGCACGACGCTCGTGCTCGTCACCATCGACGGATTGAGTCACACCGACGCGGCACAGATTATGGGTTGTCCCGAGGGAACCATCGCCTGGCGCGTGCACGAGGCGCGGCGCAAGCTGCGCGTGTTTCTCGAACAACGCGGCTACCAAGCGGAGGAGCAGATGTCATGAGCTCCGCAGCGGACACGAAGCTTCCCGAGAAGTTCGAAAAGCTACTCGCCGACATGCCGGTCGCCGATCGCGACTGGGATGCGCTGGCTGCGAAGGTCGTCGAACGCGCGATGTCGGCCAGCGACACTCCCGCCAATTTGCTCGAGCCGCCGCTGCCGCCCGAAGAGGGTGAAGCAGGTTTCGAGCGCTCAGAAGCGAAGGCGACCTCTGCGCCCAAGGCGACGGTGAGCCTCGCCGAGCTGGCCCGCGCCAGCGTGAAGAAGAAGAACGAGGGCACGAAGGACATCGCGCTCGAGTCGCTGGCGGTCGCCACGCAAGCGCGCGCGCAGGTGGACGAGATCGCCGAGCGCGTGCAGGCCGCGACCAGGCAGCCGCGCGCGAGTACGCCCGATGTGGAAGAGGCCAAGCCCGTCGCGAAGCCACCGGTCGCCAAGGCCGAAAAGCCCGCTCCGCGCGAAGCCGCCACCGAGCCACCGGCGGCTCCAGCCCAGCAGGTCGTCGCGCAGCCAGCGCGCGTATCGCGTGGACCGTGGATCGTCTCTGGTTTCGCCGTGCTGGCAGCGGCAGCCGCAATCGCCATCTCGGTGAGCAAGAAAGAGGCGCCGCCGCCGCTGGTGATGAACGAGGTTTCGCAGG
>DATLIL010000920.1:0-7183 GCA_035539475.1 Polyangiaceae bacterium | reverse complement strand
GCAGGCGTTTCAGTGCCGCCGTCAGCCGTACTTCGAACAGCCCCGCCAGCGCTTCTTCGAGCGAGCTCAGGCGGGAGCTGGCGGTCGCGAGCGCCCCGCGGACGACTTTGGCCGGGTCGTACAAGGCGCTCGGGCCGTCGGCCACGATGCGATCGCAGATCGCGACGAGCTCGTGGCTGAGCTCCCGCGCCGCGTCGACTTCGCCGGTGCTCTCGAGCCGCGCCGCGTCGAGGCCCTCGTCGTCCAGCCGGTCGAGCAGGTAGCGCAGCGCGAGCGACGTGCTCTCCAGGCCGCGGCAGGAGTCGATCAACATGCGAGCGCCGCGCTCTGCCGCGCCTCCGGCTTCGAGCGCGGCGGCGAGCTCGTGCTCGATCACTTCCGTGAGGTCGACCACAGCCTGTTGCTCGTCGAGCACGGCGAAGCTCGGCACGAGGCCGAGCTCGAGCGCAAAGCGACGCAGGACCCGGATCGCGACGCCGTGCAGCGTGTCGATCGTGGCGGCGGCGAGCTCGTTCGAGGCGCGGCGTGCACGCTCGCGTAGCGCCGTGGCGTCGAGCCCGAGCTCGCGCGCACGCTGGCGCAAGGGTTCGTCGAGGTTGGCGAGCGGATCCAGCTCCGCGCCGGCGAGCTCGCCGAGCTTGCTCTCGATGCGTTGGCGCAGCTCGAGCGCGGCGGCGCGCGAGAAGGTGGTGGCCACGATCTGCTCCGGCCCGACCGGTTTGCCAGTAGGACCGAGCCCGAGCGCGCGCGCCACGAACAGATTGGTCAAGAATCGCGTCTTGCCCGTGCCGGCACTGGCGGCCACGACGGCGTTGCGAAACAGACCTGGATACCGAGCCTCGCTCACTCGTCGTCCTCACTGGCGAGCGGTGCGGACAGCGGGCGGCGGCAGAGGTCTCGACCGTCGCAGCGAGCGCAGCTCTTGGCCTGGCGCGGGCGCGGCTCGATCGCGCCCTGCGAGAGCTTGAGCAGCGAGCGCTCGGCGCGCGCCAGCGCTGCCTCGACGCCTTCGGTCTGCGTCAGCGCGACTTTGGGTCCGAGCCGCGGTGCGCGATCAGCCAGCGCGAGGTATCCGCTCTCGACCTCACTGGCGCCGAGCTCCTCGGCGACTTTCACCCCGTAGAGCCAGGGCTGGAGCAGTTCTTCGTCGAGCTGTCGGTGCGTAGGGGCCTTGCCGGTCTTGTAGTCGATCACTCGTGCGCGCGAGCCACCCGACTGAAAGTCGATGCGATCGATACGACCGCTCAGCCAGTGCTGGCCGACGCTGAGGGCCGACCAGCCCTGCCCGCGGCCGAAGCCGCGCTCTGCCTCACTGAAGGGCAGGTCGGCGCCTTCTGCGAGCGACCAGCGCACCGCCGCGGCGACGTCGTAGAACGCCGCCGAGAGGCCAGCACGGCGCAATGCGCCCCGACCGCGGCGCTCGAAGAAGCGTGTCGCCGCCTCGAGACCGATACGCTCGAGCTCGGCGGCGTCGCGTCTGCCCCACAACGGTTTCATCGCCTCGTGAGCCGCGGCGAGCGCCGCGTGGATCAACGAGCCTCGCTCACGTACCCCGATCCCGTCGCCCGGCGCTTCATCGCGCACGGCCTTGAGTCCGTACGAGGCGAAGGCGAGGAACGGACAGCGGGCGTACGTCTCCAGCGTGGTGACCGGCAGCGGACGGTCACGGCTGCCGCCGATCAGGGCAGCGATGTCACCTGCCGACCCGGTGAACGGTCCGGCGACCGCGTCTGGATCGAGGAAGTAGCTCAGCCGCTGCAGGTCGACCTGCGCGCGACGCGTGGCGTCCATGCTCGTCGCGCGGCGCGGCGCGGCGGGCCTGGCGCGGGGGTGCAACGGCGACGCCGGCTCGGCTTCACGGGCCGGTCGGCGCTGCTCGAGCGCGAGCACCAGCTGGCTGGGCGTCAGCGGTCCGCGGCCGTCGCGACGTGCGTAGGTCACGATCGCACGCCGCGCTCCGCACAGAATGGACGCCAGCCCGAGGGCTGAAAAGCTCGTGGCCAGCGTGCGGCTGCCAGGTCTGTGCCGGCCTGGCAGGGCGGCCACGAGATCATCACCGAGGAGCTCCGTCCCGCTGCTCCCGCCGCCGCCTTCGAGCCGCGCCGAGCTCGCCCTGCAGAGCACCACCAGCTCGAGCTCGAGCCCTGCGAGCTCGTCGGTGCGTGCGATCCAGAGCGCGGCGCCACGGCGAGCGCCGCGCGCCGTGGTCACGGCTTCGGCCGAAAGCTCGAGCTCGATCAGGTACTCGTCGAGCGCGATCACTTCGTTGCTCAGGCCGAGCGCCGCCGCCGCTCGGCTGGTGCGCTCGAACGCCGCCGCCAGCGCGCGCACTGCCGTGCCGTTGTCGGCGACTGCGCGCAAGAGCTCGCGTCGCCCCGCGGCGCGGCGCTCGAGCGCGAGCGCCAGAGTGCTCGCGCTCGGCCCCATCAGGCCGATCGCGGCGAGTAGCTCGAGGAAGTTCGCGCGAAACACCGCGCGACTGTGCGGGCCGCGATGCTTCGCGAGCTCGTCCAGGCAGCGCCGGGTGGCCTCCGCCGCGGCGCGCGTGCGTTCGGCGTCGCCGCCGTCGCGCTCGAGCTCTTCGGCGCGGTTGGTGAGCTCGTTCAAGAGCTCGGCGCCGTTGCGGTCGACCCCCAGCGGCAGGCTGGCGAGCTCGCTGGCCCACTCCTCGCGCTCGAGCGCGTCGCCCGACCAGCGCGTTGCAGCGAGGCCGGGCGTGCGCAGCACGTCGACGAGGACGTCGCGGTCGATCGGACCGGCCGCCAGCTTGAGCAATGCGAGCGCGGCGTGGGCGTGCGGTGAGCTGTCGAGCGGGCGCCCGCGTGGCTCGAAGAACGGGATGCCGGTCGCCTCGAGCTCACGCCGGAGCGGCTCGAGGAAGGCCTCGCTGAGCTCGGGCAGGGCGATGGCCATGCGGTCGAGCGCCACGCCGCGCGAGAGACCTTCGAGGATCGCCCTGGCTACGGCGCGTGCCTCGCTGGCGTCGTCCTGGGCCGGGACCAGCTCGACGTCGAGGCCGGCACTCGGGTCGCGAAATTCGAGCGCGGGGTGCTCGGCGGCGTCGGCCCAGCGCGCCTCGAGCTCGGCAGCGACGCGTTCTAGAGCTGCCTGGGCCGGCCCGAGCTCGAGCCGCGGCAGCTCGATCACGACGCCGCGACCGCCGCCGGCGACGATACGTTCGTGCAAGGCCTCGAGCAGCTCGAGCTCACCGGCCTCGTAGCGAGAGAAGCCGCGCACCACGAGTGTGTCCGCGCCCGCGACGGCACCCAGCTCGCCCGCCCGCGCGGCGCGTGCCGCCAGCCAGGCGTCGCCGCGCTCGTCGCGCAGGCCGGCGCGCTCGAGCTCGGTGTCGACCGCGCTGAGAGCCTCGGCGAACTGGCGCGCGCGTGGCAAGCCCAGGCGGCCGAGCAAGGCGGGGTTTGCGCCAGCCCGGCGCAGGCCGCCGAGCGCCAGATCGAACGCCGCCGCGTAGCGGCCGGAGCGCTTCAGCGCCTTGGCGCAGCACAGCCGCGTGGCCTCGGCGGCGGCCGGCGCAGCGCTGCTGACGCGTCCGGCGAGATCCGCGATCAGAGCGCGCCAGGTGAGCGAGCGCTGGCCGGAGGTCTCGGCGAGCTCGGCCTGCCGCTCGTGGGGTACGAGATGAAGCACGAGCTCCACGCCGGCAGAGCAGCGCGGTAGCTACACGCCGTCAAGACTTCGCACCGCTACCCCAGACGAACAATGTCCGCGCTACTTCGCGGCCTGGCGGCGTTCGGCTTCGCGCCGGGCGTCCGTGACGGCCTTGGCCGCGGCACCGCGAGCCTCGGATACGACCAGCGAGCGGGGCGCGGGCATGTCGGGCACGATCAGGAGCTCGAGCTCGAGCTCACTGTTCTGCTCGTCGACCTCGCGAATGCGCCAGACGGCGTCGAGCCGCTTGACGTTGCCCTTGACCATCTTGGCCTTGACGACCTCGCTCTTCTCGTTGCGCTGCGGCTGGTCGAAGCGGACGACTGCCCAGATCTTGGCGGCACCCTTCAAGATCGGAACCTGGAGGTACACGTCGGTGCGGTCACCCGACTTGCCGACGACACGCGCCTGCTCGAACTTCGAGATCACCTTGGCGTACTTGGCGTAGTCGGTGATGACGCTTTTCACGACGGCGGTCGGCGCCATCACCGACGCCTTGGCACCGCCGGCCTCGATGTCGGAGTTCGCGACCTTGACGTCGTAGCGAACGACCTTGCGATTCGCTGCCAGCGGGGACGACGCAGCAGTCGGAAGGGCGATCGCGAGCACGCCAACGGCACACAACGCCCAAAGCAGTTTGGTGCGACCGGAAAACCTACCAAGTACCGAATTCATCGCCACCGTCTCCTGCATGCCTCGTGCCGCCGGTTCGACCTAGCGACACCTCGGCGAAGTATGGGTAACTCCGGCGCGAGCCGCCAGTTCGTGACGAAATGTGAAAAAGCCCCTGGCGCAAAAAGGATACACGTGACGCTCCATGTTGCGGTTACTCCGTGACTTTGGTGTCGCGCCCTCGACGGGATGGCGACAAGGTAGGTGTTGGGGCTACCCGCTGACTTCGGAGGCTTCCGCGGCCTCGAGGGGCGCGATCGTGCAGCTGCCGGAGAATTGCACGCCCTTGTCCATGAACACCTCGGGGGCATGGATGGTCCCCGTGACGCGAGCCGGCACGTAGAGCTCGATGGCCTCGACGGCTCGTACGGTGCCCTGGACACTGCCACCCTTGATGATGACCACGCCGGCTTGGATCTGGGCGTCGACCTCGGCGCCGTCGCCGATGATGAGCACGTCCGAGCTCGAGATCTCCCCCCGGAAGCTGCCGTCGATGCGCACGCGCCCCTCAAAATGGAGCTTGCCTTCGAAGTGGGTGCCGCGCCCGAGAAGCGCGGTGATCTCCGTGGCGGGCAGCTGGCTGGGCATGGGCGGAGGCTAACACCGATCGGCGCGGCCTGTGGTTATCGAACCCGCGCTGAGGTAGGCTCCCCCGCACCGATGAGAGGCGCAGCGGTCAGCGTGCTCCTGTTCGCGAATGTCGCGGTAGCGCAGGCTCCCGGCGCGGCTGGCACTCCTACCGGCGATGCCCCCGCCGCCGTCCCCGTGGCCGAGCCGCAGAAGGACAGCGGCGCGAAGGGCGCCGCCAAGAAGGAAGAGCCGAAGGCAGAGCCCAAGCCGTCGCGATTCCGTGGTTCGGCGCTGGTGCTCGACAACTCCGCGTCGACGCAGACGCTCGGTGTCGGCGAAGACTACCAGAGCAGTAATCCCTCGTACGAAGGCGCGCTGTCGCTGAGCCCCCGCTACCTCTTGTGGGAGCAGCCCAAGGTCCGCTCCGTTGGCGTCCGCGGCAGAATCGATCTGATTCACGAGTTCACCGACAGCGACTCGAGTACCGAGCGCGGCGAGTGGACCTTCAGTGATACGGAAATTGGGCTCGCGTACGCGCAGAACCTGCTCGACAGCGACGGCTACAAGACCGATCTCAATCTCGGCATTCCGAACCTGTCGTTGCCGACGTCGAAGGTCAGCTCGAGCAACGGCAAGATCCTGAGCGCGGGCGTCAGCGTGGCGCTGAGTCAGGTCATTCCGCTGCGCAAGGACGAGAAGTTCCTGCCCTCGGCCCACGGCGGCGTCCGCGTCGGTTATAGCTACCAGTTCACGCGCGCGGTCGTGCCGACCAACGATGGCATCGAGCGGCTGCGCATGGATCCGGACGGCGACACCCTACCGAGCGATCAGCTGAGCGGCGCCACGTTCTCACAGCACCAGGGCACGATCGCCGTGCTGGCCGCGCTCGACTTTACCGACGTCATCAGCCTCGATACGGAGTTCGGCTGGCGCCCGGCTTACAAGTACCCGCTCAGCGACGATGTCGACATCTGTAACGTCTCGACCGGCTGCGTGACGGTGACGACCAGCGAGGACGCTCCCGACTTCAGCGTGATCACGCTGTTTCACGTCGGGGTGACCGTCGACGCTCCACGCCCATTCGGCTTCTCCGTGGGCTACGACAACGTCACGCTACAGCTCGGTCCGGACGGGCAACGTCGCAACATGCTCTACAGCCCTGACGCGCGTTTCGGCGGTTCCGTGATCCTGCATCTCGATCAGGTCTTCGATTCCGGCGCATCAGCGCCGCCGCCAACGCAGACGGCTCTGCGGCGTTGACGTGCGCCTTCGCCCGCTGATCGCGTTTGCCGTCGCCCTAGCGCCCGGCGCCGTGCGCGCACAGCAGCAGAAGGAACCCGAGAAGCCACCGCCGCCGCAGTACCAGGTCGACTTTCGTGCTGACCGCGTCGACATCGAACCAGACAGCTCGGAGCTGCAGCTCTCTGGCAACGTCGTCGTCACCGTCGCGCGTTACCGCATCGAGAGCCAGAAGCTCTCGCTCTCGCGCGGACCGCGCGGGCTAGAGGTCGACGGCGCCGGAGAAGTGGCGCTCTGCCCTTGCGAGGACGCACCGGTCACCCTCGGCTTCCAGGCGGCGACGGTGGCGCCGCCCACGGACGTGCTCCTGGCGCAGCCAACGGTCCGGGTCGGCGGCGTACCGCTGCTCTGGCTGCCCTACCTGTGGTTGCGAGCGCGCGATCGCGTCGGCCTGATCCCGCCGTGGCTCGAGTGGCGCGGTGACGACGGCCTGCTCATCGGCGCGGGCGCGCACCTGCCTACGGGCGGTAAGAGCTACCGCTGGCGCGCGGCGGCGCTCGATCTTCGCGCTGCCGGCTACATTCAGGGCGGGGCGCGCGTCGACGGCTTGCTCGATACCGCGAGCTCGCGCACGCGCGTGGTCTGGGATCACCTGGATCAGAGCGCGCTACGCCTGGAGGCGCTCGGCTCCAAGGACATCGGTGATGGAGCGGCGCTCACCTGGGTAGCCGACGCCAACCGGGGCGCCCGGGGTCGGCGCTATCCGTCGTCGCTCGATCAGGCGGCCCGCCGCTACGATCGGCTCTTGATCGGGGTAGGGCACGCGGGTGACGTGATCGCCGGGGTCGGTCTGCGTGCCACCGACGAGCGAGCCGGGCCGATCGACTCGCTCGGCAGCGTGGGGCCGCGGCTGCATTTCGGTGCCGGAGGCGAGCTCGCTCGCGGCGCCGCCGCCGACGCTGCCGTCGAGCTGACGAGCGCGCGATCGGCTCTCGGCAGTCAGAGCGAGGCCACGCTCGATCTGGGCCTGGAT
>DATLIL010000919.1:0-2923 GCA_035539475.1 Polyangiaceae bacterium | reverse complement strand
GTGCGGGATGGTGGCGGCGGCGGTGGGTTGCGGCAGCGGTGATCCTGCTGTTTCGGGCAGCGACACTGGAATGGGCGGTGACGGCGGCATCGAGCTCCTCAACAACCGCGGCGAGCTCCTGGTCGCGAGCGCGACGGGCCTGTTCCCTTCCTCCGTCGGAGGCGCGGGCGATTGGCGCGGTGCTTCGCCTGCGATCGCCAACCTCGATTTCGCGGGCCTGGCAGAGATCGTCGTTGGTAATCGCGTCTTCTTGCTCGCCAAGAACGGCGCAGATTGGTCGATCAGCAAGGTGCTCACGGGTGCCGAGAGCGCCGGTACCCAGCAACACGCCGGCAACGACCCGGATCACCACGGTCCCATGGTTTGCCTCGCAGATCTGACGGCAGACGTCGGCCTGGAGATCGTGGCGGGAACCACCGCGTATCGCCTGCCCAGCGAGACCCCCTGTCCCGATGCTGCCAGCGATTGGTGCAACGATCGCCTCACCGTCGTCTGGGACGCTTACGCCAAGGATCAGGATACGGCCAACGGCGGCGCGGCGCTGATGGTGTCGGTGAACCAGGAGGGTTTCTGTGCCGTCGCCGACGTGCTCGGCGTCAATCCCGATCTGCCGCCAGGTCCGACCAATCTGCTCGACGGCAAGCCCGAGGTCGTCGTCGTCTCCGAGGGTTACCTGCTGATCATCGACGGTGACGACGGCGAGCTGCAGCTACGCCAGGACCTCGAAGGCGGCGCACTGAGCGGCGGCGCGCCCAACATCGACGACTTCGATGGCGACGGCTTCCCCGAAATCGCGAGCGCGACCGAAGAGATCTACACCGTCGTGGATCTGCAGGCCGCGGATGCGACCAACTGTCCGCTCTGGCCCGACAACATGGACGCGAGCAGCCCGCCGCCGCAGGGCGCCAACGCTGCCCGCACCCCGGGCGGCACCTGCGACGCTGACGCCGACTGCAACACGGGCGCCGTCTGCAACGAGCGATTGGGCCAGTGCGTCTGCCTGCACAACGGCTGGAAGCGCGACACCGAGGACGACTCGAGCCGCGTCACGTCGTCCAGCGTCTTCGACTTCAACGGCGATGGCGCCGCCGAGGTCGTCTACAACGACGAGTGCTACTTCCGCGTCTACGAGGGCGGCAGCGGCGGAGTGTTCTTGCAGATCCCCTCCCTCAGCCGCACGCTCGTCGAAAACCCCGTCGTTGCCGACGTCGACAACGACGGCAACGCCGAGATCGTCTTCGTCAACAACAACCAGCTGATTCAGTGCGGCGACGCCAACCTCGACAGCTGGCCCGACGGGATGGACGACGTGGCGACCACGACACTGCCCAACGGCATCGACGTCTGGGGCGACCCCAGCGATCAGTGGGTCGCGGCACGCCGGATCTGGAACCAGAACGCGTACCACGTGACGAACGTGACCGAGGGCGGCACCATCCCGCTGCACGAGCCGGAGAGCTGGAAGCCGCTCAACGGGCGTCTCTACAACACGTACCGCTCGCAGCCGCGTAACTACAACGTCGCGCCGGATCTGGCGCTGACGGCGATCCAGATCTCCTCGCCCGACGTCGCCTGCGGCCAGCTCTCCGACACGATCCAGGTCGTGGTCGAGGTGGTCAACCAGGGCGATCTGCGGGTCGGCCCCGGTGTGATCCTCGAGTTCATGGGCAGCTGGGAGAACCCCGCCCTGGAAGAGGCGCTCGAAGACGCCAGCGGCACTCCGCTGACGGTCGAGCTCGCCACGAGCCTGGAGCCGGGGTCCTCCACGCTCATCACGATCGAGTACGAGAAGGGGAACAACGACCGCGACGATTTCCCGGCTTCCGTCACGGCCCTGATCGACGGCGCCGACGCGGCGCGCGAGTGCATCGAGGACAACAACACCGTCGTCGGCGTGGTCGAGCCGGGCGCCGAGGTGGCCGATCTACGCATCGTCGTCGACACCACCAGCACCGACTGCGAAACGCCGGAGATCGACGTCACCGTGTTCAACGACGGCTCGGCCGAAGCCGAGGACGTACTGGTCTACGTCTACGCCGGTGATCCCGCTCAGGGCGGTACGTTGCTCGGCGAGACGACCATCGCCGGCCCGATCGGCGCCGGTGACAGCGCCGAGGCGACGATCGAGCTCGACACGCTGAACCTCGACGTCACGATCTGGGCCGTCGTCGATCCACTGAACGCCATCGTCGAGTGCAACGACGGCAACAACCTCGACGAGGGGCCCTTCCTCGACTGCGATCCCGGCGTGCGCTGAGCTCAACTGACGCGCGCGTCGCGGCAACGCAGACAGGTCGGGCTGCAGCGGCTGAGCTCCGGCTCGCTGCGAAAGACCTCGGTCGCTCGGTCCACCACGGCCACGAGCGGGGCCGCGGCGAGCGTGGCCCCGCCCACCTGCTCCACGCGAAAGAGCTCGCGAAGGCGCGGCCACAGCTGGTCGAAGCCGTCGCTGCAGCCCCCTACCCTCACCCGCGCGGTGCTGCCGTCGGCGCGAACCACCCAGCGCACGAAGCCGTGGCGCCCGGCGTGCTCTTCGGCGACATGGAGCGCCGTGCAGGCTTTCAAGCCGACCCCGCAAAGGAGCAGCCAGCCCGAGAGCTCGCCGAGCCGGCGCAGTGGAAGGTGCGGATCGTCCCACGGCTGATCGTCGAGCAGCAGCGCCGACTCGACGCCGTGAGCGAGCCAGGAAGCGACGGGGTGTTCGCTGCGCACCGTCCCCGGCATGGCATGCAGCGCCCGGGGCACCGCGCCCATGGCCGGGTGGACGGGCGTTCGCGCTCGATCGAAAGGTCGCGGGGAGCGCGGCAGCGACGCCAGAAAGCCTTCGTCGACCGCGTTGTGCTCGAGCGTTTCGCCCGGCGGGGGGCCGACCAATGCGCTGCCCTCGCCCCAGTTGAAGGCCGGCATCAGCAGCGTGCGAAAC
>DATLIL010000918.1:0-2121 GCA_035539475.1 Polyangiaceae bacterium | reverse complement strand
CAAGACCTTCCGCGAAGGCCGCGAAGAGGTGCGCGTGCTCAAGGACGCCAGCCTGCGCCTGCAGCGGGGCGAGGTGGTGGCGCTCGAGGGCCCGTCGGGCTCCGGCAAGACGACCTTCCTGTCGATCATCGGCTGCCTGCTCAGCGCGACGAGCGGCGAGGTCAGCATCGCCGGCAACGCCGTCGACACCCGCAGGAGCCAGCTCGAGCTCGTGCGCCGCCGGCACATTGGCTTCGTCTTCCAGCAGTTCAACCTGTTCCCGGCCCTCACCGCCGCCGAGAACGTCGAGTACGCGCTGAACCTGAAGGGCGTCAGGGGCAGCGAGGCGACGCGCAAGGCCCGCGCGCTGATCGAGCGCGTCGGCCTCGGTGATCGAGCTGGTTTCCTGCCCCGCGATCTGTCCGGCGGACAGAAACAGCGCGTCGCCATCGCCCGCGCTCTGGCCGGGGCTCCGGACGTGATCCTCGCCGACGAGCCGACCGCCAACCTCGACGCCAGCGTCGCGGCGCAGGTGCTCGACCTGTTCAGCGAGCTCGCGCGCAAGGAGCAACGCGCCCTGCTCATCGTGACCCACGACCCCAAGGTGCGCCGCGTCGCCGACCGCGTCGTACGCATCGAGGACGGCCTGATCGCTGCCTAGCGAGGAGGAACACCATGCGCGTCATCGAAGCCATCAAGTCCCGAGCGAGTTTGTTGCTGCTGGCGCTGCTCGGCGCCGGCGTCGTCGCCTACGAGTGGAACGAGATCAGGCGTGCGGAGGTGATCAAGAGCGCCGAGGCCAAGCCAGCCCAGAGCAAGGCGCGCGGCGTGCTCGCCGAGGGTCGAGTCACCGTCTATCCGGGCAGCGAGATCACACTGGGCGCCGAGCTGGGAGGCCGCATCGCCGCTCTCCGCGTCAAGGAGCGCGACCAGGTGAAGCAAGGCGACGTCATCGCCGAGCTCGACGTGCGCGAACAGCGGGCTGCGCTCAACGAAGCCTGGGCTCGGGTGCGCGAGGCCGACAACGACGTCGGGTACCTCAAGGGAGAAGAAGCGCGCTCGGAGCAGCTCTTCGCGCAGAACGTCGTCGCACGCGCGTCCTTCGACAAGAGCACGCACGAGACTCGCTCCGCACGCGCCCGCAAGACGTCCATGCTCGCCAGCGCGGCACGCCTCGAGACGCTGGTCGACAAGGCCAAGATCACGGCGCCGATCGCCGGCACCATCAGCGCACGTTTCGCCGACGCCGGAGAGATGATCGCAGCGGGGGCGCCGCTCGTGACCATCACCGATCTCGGCAAGCTCCGGGTCGAGGCCGAGGTCGGCGAGTTCGACGCCGCTCGGGTGGTGCTCGGAGCCCCCGTAGCCATCAGCGCAGAAGGCCACGACGGCAAGACCTTCCGGGGAACGGTCGAGGAGGTCCCCGATCTGGTCGTGCCCCGCCAGATCAAGCCCCTCGATCCCTCACGCCCCGTGGACACGCGGGTCCTGCTGGTCAAGGTCAAGCTGGAGGAGGCGGTCCCCCTCAAGCTGGGCCAGCGCGTGGAGGTCGAGATCGGGCACTAAAGGAGGGGGCGAGAAAAAGAATCCGCCGGGGCGCAAAAGTCGCTCGGGGCGGCCTTCACGAGACGCCTATGAGAGGGGCTGAAAATCTCGGCGCTGGACACTCCTCTCATGATGAACCGTTCGGGGCTCCTCTCTTTCGCTCTGGCCAGCTCGATGGCTGCCATGGCCTGCGCGGGGTCCGAAGGCAGCGAACCGCCGAGCAGCGGGCCGGGCGCAGGAACGGCCGGAACCACCTCCTCGATGGGTGGAGGCGGCGGACAAACCCCCAACGCTCCGATGAACGGAGACGTTGGTTTCAAGGGCATCCACCGCCTCAACAACACGGAATACAACCTCACTGTCGCCCACCTACTGGGTACGACACTGACCCCTGCCGACGCCTTCACGATCGAAGAAGAGGCGGCCGGGTTCAACACCGTGGCCGAGGGCCTGACCATGAGCCCGCGGCAGGTGGCGGACTACTTCGACGCCGCCTTCGACCTCGCCGCCGACGTCTTCTCCAAGCCGGACCTCAGCGCCCGCATCGTCACGTGCCAGCCCGCAGCGGCCGGGGATACCACCTGCGCCCAGCAGATC
>DATLIL010000917.1:0-2872 GCA_035539475.1 Polyangiaceae bacterium | reverse complement strand
AACTGCGACAACTACTACGGTTGTTACTACGGTGGGTCGGGCAGCACCTGCACCGAGGGCACCATTGGTTGCCGTGGCCGCGAGGTCACCGTCTGCGAGGGCGGCCGCTACGAGGATATCAACGTGACCTGCTCGTCGAGCTCGGTGTGTCAGCCGGGCATCGGCTGCACGGTCCCCGTCCAGGTCGGCGCCGGCTACGCTCACACCTGCGCGGTCCTCGCCGACGAGAACAGCACGGAGGGCCTCGGCTACGCCGTGTGCTGGGGCGCGAACGAGCACGGCCAGCTCGGCAACGGCTCCGAGATCCTCGCGGACTCCCTCACACCTCGCCGGGTCGTTCTAGACATCGCGAGCGAGGACGAGCCTCCGACGGGCGAGCTCCCGCTCAGCTACTTCACGTTCGCGTTCTTCAAGCGCGTCTGTGGCGGTCGCGACTTCAGCTGCGCCGACTTCCAGAGCCCCGATCAGCCCGGGCAGACATTCGTCGTTTGCTGGGGCTCGAACGAGTTCGGCCAGCACGGCACCGACAATCCCGACCCGGGGCCCTTCAATGCCGGCGTCTTCCCCTTCGGTGTCAACGAGGGCGCTCCTGGCAGCGGTGATCCGGTTTTCCTCGACATGAAGAACGTGACCTGCGGTGAGCAGTTCGCCTGCGCCATCGACAACACGGGGCAGGCCTACTGCTGGGGCCGCAACGAGGCCGGTCAGCTCGGCGCCGACGTCACCGACGAGTTCAGCCCCAGGGCGATGGCCGTGGCCGGCAACCACTCCTTCGTGGAGATCAGCGCCGGCGCCAAACACGCCTGCGCCGTGGACGACGGCGGCGTGGTCTGGTGCTGGGGTGACGGCATGGCCGGTCAGCTCGGTAGCGACGTCGATGTCGCAGGCCTACCGACGGAGGTCGGCTCGCTGGCGGTCAGTGGCGTCGGCGACGCCTTCCCGATCACCGGGCGTGATTTCTCGGCCGTCCTCGTCGCGGACGCCAATAGTCCGTCGTCGTGGGGCAGCAACTTCTTCGGCCAGCTCGCCGACGGCACCACCGATCCACGAAGCGAACCCGGCGCGATGTCGAGCGTGGTCAACGCCGACGTGACGGCGCTGTTCGCGAGCTCGCTGTCGCAGCACTTCTGCCTGCGCGGACCGGAGAACACGCTCTCCTGCGCTGGCGCCAACGTCTTCGGCCAGCTCGGCAACGGCAGCAGCGTCGACAGCCTCGAGCCAGTCTCGGTGTGGGACGGGGCTGACGGCGCGACGACGCTCGGCGACCTGCGTGAGCCCGTCGCCGTCGGCGGTCGCCACACCTGCGCGATCAACGCCGATGGCGAGCTCTGGTGCTGGGGGGCCAATCATCGCCACCAGCTCGGCTCCAACAAGAGCACGCCGCAAACGTCGCCGCAGCGCGTCTTCTAAGGGCGCTAGTCCGCCCTTGCGGCGGCGCAGTTCCCAGGTCAGCCTGGCGACGTGGGAACTGCGCGATACCTGGGTCTGGCGTTTGCGGTGGCGACGTGGCTAGCGGCTTGCGGGGACTCCGATCCCGCGGAGCCCGCTGGAGACGGCGGAGGCGGTAGTGGCGGCGATGGTGCCACCTCCGGCTCCGGTTCGGGCAAGGGTGGCAACGGATCAGGCGCTACCGCAGGAACCGACTCGGGCGACGGTGGCGCTGCCGGTGCTCCGACCGGTGGCGGTGGTGCCGGCGCCGGCTCGAACGACGCGGGAGCTGGTGGGGCGGGCGCAGCGGTCGCCGATGGAGGCGCTGCCGGAGCCGATGGTACATCGGGCGCGAGCGGCGATTCGAGCGTAGGCGGCGCTCCGGGCTCGAGCGGTGCTCCGGGCTCGAGCGGTGCTGGCGGTACGGGCGGCGGTTGCGAAGACCTCGGTACCGACGTTCTCGACGAGAATTACCTCGACGAAGACTGCGACGGCGTCGACGGCGACGTCGAGAGCAGCATCTTCGTGTCGAAGTCAGGCAGTGATACGGCGGATTGCGGGCTGACTCCTGAGACTTCGTGCCTGACGATCAACTACGGCCTCGGCCGGGCCGAGAGCACGAGCCGCAGCGCAGTGCTCGTTCAGGCCGGCACGTACAGCGAGGCCGTGGTGCTCAAGTCCGGCATCTGGATCCACGGCGGCTACGATGTGAACTGGCAACGCGCGTCGCGCGTGAACGTGGCCAACGAAGTGGTCATCAAGGCCGTGCTGGACAGCGGCTCGCAGCAGTACCTTGCGGTCAGAGCCACCTCGCTGGCAGAGCCTGTCACGCTCGAGAACCTCGTTGTTCAAGGAGAGAACGCGACGGGAACCTATCTCAGCGCCTCGCGCTCGTCCTACGCGGTCTACGTCAATGCTTCGGACGTGACGCTGGAGCGGGTGGATGTCGTCGCAGGAAACGGCGCCGATGGTTCGACGGGTGCCAGCGGCGCTTCTGCGTCCTCCACTCCGGCCGATGTCGGCGATCCTGGCGACCCCGCCGCTGCTGGTCAGGGTGTGTGTGACAGCTCGGTCTCGTCGGGCGGCCCTGCCGGTAGTCAATCCTGCGGTGGCGGCACGATCACGACGGGCGGCGACGGCGGCGACGGCGGCGCAGAGGACACGGACTGCAGTTTTCCCTACGACGTGGATCCGCTGGATGGAGAGCCCGGCCACAACGCGTCCGTCACTCTCTCCTTCTACGGCACGGGCGGAGACCCCTCTCCGACCTGTCTGGCCAGCTTTCCCGAGGAGGGCAACCCTGGTCGCGAGAGCCACGGGCAGGGTGGCCAAGCAACGTTCGGCCTGGGCAGTATCGCGAACAGCTTCTATGCGCCGCCAGCCGGCGGCGACTGCACGCTGGGCGAGAATGGCGGCGGCGGTGGTGGTGGTGGCGGCAGTGGCG
>DATLIL010000916.1:0-12716 GCA_035539475.1 Polyangiaceae bacterium | reverse complement strand
GCGGCGCAATGAGCGCCGCCGCTCAGCTGGCCAGCACTTCGACGGCGCGCGAGCGGCGCAGCAAGCCGAGCACGCGAGCGCGGAGCTCCGGCGCGCGGAATGGCTTGCTCACGAAATCGTCGGCGCCGGCCTCGAAGGCGCGCACCAGATCTTCGCTGGTCGAGTGTGCGGTGAGAAAGAGCACGGGCAGTCCGGCGAGGCGCGTGTCCTGCCGCAGCTTCTGACAGAGCTCGACGCCGGTCATGCCTGGCAGCGACCAGTCGAGCACGACCAGATCGGCGCTCGTGCTCTCGAGCACGGCGAGAGCCTCTTCGGCGCTGCCTGCGCTCTCGGGGCAGATGCCGGACGAGCGCAGTAGCTGGCAGACGATGGTCTGGGTCGCGGCGTCGTCGTCGACGACGAGCACGCGCGTACCGGGCGGAGCGGAGACGAGCTCGGGCCCGCTGCCGCGACAGTCTGGCGGGCACGACGGAGGAGCATCGCCGGAAGCGAAGCTGAAGAGCCGTGACCAGTCGCGATCGGCGAAGGTCAGGCGCAAGCCCTCGCCGCGATCTTCGACCCGCGCCGCGACGCTGGTCGACTCGTCGCCGATGGTGAAGGCCACGACGATCCACTGGCCGTCGGTCAGACCTTCGAGCGACGGCAACTCGAGCTCGTGCTCGGCACTATCGCCGAGCGCGGCCAAGAGACCGTCGAAGCTGGGGTATTCGAGAGCTATGCCGTGCACGCTCGGGGTCAGGCTAGCCCGGGGTCCGGGCCTGCGCCAGTTGAGCGCAAGCTCAACGCGCCAGGCTGCGCGTCGCCATGAAGAAGCCGGCCAGAACAAGCAATAACAAGGCCAACGCGGCGCTCGCCTGAGACAGCTCCAGAACCGGCGCGAAGCCGAGCAGATTGCGCGCGTGACCTCGTGGCCAGGGTAGCGCCAGGAAACCGGTCCCCGAGCCCAACAGCCAATCGCCGACCAGCAGCCAGAGGCGCCCGCGACGCCAGCGCGACCCGAGCGTGAACAGGCCGGTGTAGGCAGCACCAGCGAGCGCGCCGATCCACACGACCGCGATCAGATCGGAGACGAACCTCGGGTGCCCCGGCCGCTGACTGAGCACGACAGCGAGCACTCCCAGCAGCGCACCGCAGGCCGCGCTCGTGGCGGCGATGGTAGCGATGAGCCCGCTGGCGAGCGCAGGCCTCGGCTGACCGTGACGAGCCAGCGGTGCGACGGCGCGCGTGAGATCGTTGCGGCCGAGACCGAGCTCGAAACAGGCGAAGCAGAGCAGGGGCAGGCACAAGCCGAAGGCCGCGCCGGAGAGCGAGCGATCGACGGCGAGCGCGCGATCCTGGAGCCGCTCGATCAAGCTGACCAGGCTCACGACGACGAGAGCAACGACGCCGGCGGCCAGCGCCGTGCGCGTCCGTAGCCGAGAGAGACCGAGGCGTGCGCCGAGCGCGTAGGCGTTCATTTTTCCTCCGTCTGCGCGGGCGGTGCCTGGGGCACCGGCAGCGAGAGGTTGGGCGCCGGCGCGGCGGGGCTCTGATACTCGGCGGGAGCCGTGTACGGCACTGCGGCCGCGAAGACGGGGGCCTGCGCGCGCTGGTAGGCGACTTCGTAGGCCTTCTGCATGAGCGCAGCGCGGGCCGCGAGCAGCGCGTCGAGCGACGGCGAAAGCGGAGTGACGAGCTCGAGCTCGATGCCGTGCTCCAGCGCCGTGCGCGTCAAGAGCAGCGCCAGCGCGCTCGCGTCGGTAGCGTGGAGGCAGAGCTCGTGTGGGGCGCTCTGCTCGTCCCACTCCACCGCCGACACGGACGCATCGGCCGCGAGCAGCGTGGCCAGGCGTCGGGGCTCGGCGCAGCGCACGAGCAGGGACTTGTTCGTCAGGCCGTGGCCCAGGGCGTCCGTCGCGGAGCGATCGAGCACCCCGGCCTCGAGCACGAACCAGCTGCCGCCCAGGCTGCGCGCGTCGTCGAGGCTGGCCGTCGCTGCCAGCACGACGGCGGACGCGGCGCGTTGCAAAAGCTCGGTGCGCACGCGCTCGGCGGGCAGCGCCGTCGCGAGCGGCTCGTACAGCGCCAGCACGCGCGCCTGTTCGTCGCCGAGTCCGATAGCGAGCGCGATGGCGCGCTGCTCGGCGGTCGAGAGCTCGTTCGGCCGCCGCTCGGCCCAGTCGGCGAGGTGCCAGCGTTCGAGCAGCTCGCGGGCACCGAGCGCCATGCCTCGGGCGGCGAGCACCAGCTCGATCGCCGTTTGCACGCGCGGCGCCGGTGGCAGACTCTCCAGCGCACGCAGCGTGACCACCTGCCGCCGCGCGCCCGGCGCGAAGGCGGGGGGAGCGCCAAACACCAGTACCGCGCCGCGGCGCGGTGCGAGCTCGCCTTCTGCCAGCGCCACGAGCTCGTCGAGCGCGACGCCGTCCCTGCCGAGCACCGTAGAGACGCCGGCCTCGAAGGCAGCGTGCGCGTGCGTGACGGCGCTGGCCGCGACGGAATCGAACACGAGGCTCATGCGCCCACGCCGCCTGCGCGGCCAACCGCCGCGAGTAGCCAGGACACGGCCGCAGGGACGCTCGGCATCGAAGGCCAGAGCTCGCGGGCGAGGTGCGGAAGCAGCACGAGCGCGAGCAGGAGCATGCGCCCCGAGCCAGGGGCCAGCAAGCGCGCCACCAGGGCGAGCGCACTCGCTCCCGCTCCGACCAGATGGGCGTAGACAGCTGCGGCGAGCGCCAGGGCCACGAGCTCTCCGGCCGAGCCGAGCGAACGGATACGCGCGCCTGCCACTGCGCAACCCAGCAGGGTCGGCAAGAGGACGAGCACGGCGATGCGTCGCGCGGCCGCGTAGCAGCGCGCGAGCTCCAGGCTCTCCGCCGGAAGCCCGCGCAATCGCAGGAGCCCGAGCACGCCGTCGCCATCGTCGAGGCGCTTCCAGTCCGCTGCCAGCGAGAGACCGATCAGGCCTGCCACGACCCAGGTCGCCGTTCCGAGCTCGCGCACGATCAGCGCGCGCGCCGCGCGGTCGTCGTCGCCTCCCGCGGCGAGCAAGATCAAGAAGCCGTAGCTCAGGCCGATGCCGATGGCGTAGAGCAACCCGAAACGAGCACCCATGCGCTGGCGCAGGCGGCGGTCGGCGAACGCGACCAGCGCACCTGGCAAGAGGCGCTCCAGTGAGTGGGCGATGGCCAGCACGCGCGGCAGTCTAGCAGTGCTCAGTTGCCGTCGAGCCAGCGGGATAAGACCGGATCACCCGGTGAGTTCTGCGCAGCGCGTTTCAGCCACGGCCTCGCGTCCGGGGCGCCGAGCTCGGCCAGCGCCACGGCCAGCGCGTAGGTCGCGACGCTGTCCTGGGGCTCGAGCTCGAGGGCTCGGCGGGCGGCGCCCACGGCGTGCTTGAAACGCTGCCGGGCGAGCTCCGCCGTCGCGAGCCAGCCGAGCGCAGCGACGGCCATGTCGCCGCGGCCGCGCGCCAGGGGCGAAAGCAGCGCCACGGCTTGCTCGACATCTCCGCGGCGCAGTGCCGAGCGTGCGCGCAGGAGCTCGAGCTCGGGCACGTCGCGAAAGCGAGCGGCGCCCGCGAGCACGGCCTCTGCCTCCGTGACGCGGCCGAGCCGCAGCAGTGTTTCGCACGAACCAGCGTACCCACCGGGATCCTCGGGCGCGACCTCCGCCAGGCGTTTGAACTGCACCAGGGCCTCTTCCAACGCGCCGTCCGCGAACAACAGCCGCCCCAGGTTGGCCCGGGCGGGCGCGAAGCCCGGGTCGACGCGCAGAGCCTCGTAGTAGTGCTTTGAGGCCTGGTCCGGGCGACCCTGGCGCTCCGCCAGCACGCCGAGCGCGTGGTGCGACTGGGCAACGTCCGGATTCAGCCGCCTGGCTCGTTCGAACAGCTGTCGAGCCCGCTCGAAGTTGCCGCGTTCGAGCTCGACCAGGCCGAGGTTGACCAGGGCGTCGACGAACTCCGGGCTGTACTCCAGCGCCAGGCTGAAGCGCGCGTCGGCGGTCTCGAGGTCGCCCTGCGCGAGCGCTTCGATACCCGCCGTGTTGAGCCCGAGCGCCTTTTCGGGCAGCGGAACCGCGCTCTTGCAGGCAACGACGAGCGAAACCAGGGTCAGGAGGACTCGCATGGCACGAGGGTCGGCCCGGTGCTCGGGCCGGTTTCGGAAAAAGCGTTTGCCCCCCTCGGGACTGTCTCGTAAATGCTTGGCCCCCCATGGCGACCGAGACCGGCGAGGCGCAGGACCTGCCCGAAAAACCGCGAGCCAAGAGCGTCGAAGCGCGCGAGCGGTCGGAGCGTGGTGATCGTCCGCGCCGCAAGCGCAAGCGGCCGAAGAAGCCGGTCTTCAAGAGCGAAGGCGAGATCAACGTTCCGGACAAGCAGACGCTCGGCATGCTCGGCGTCATGGTCCTGATGACGCTCTTTCTCTGGGGTTTCGCCAAGGCCGCATGCAACGCGCATCCTCCGAGGGAGACGCGGCGGCCGCGCGTGGTGAAGACCGAGGAGCTGACGCGCGATCCCAAGAGCACCGCGGTCGAGCTCTTCCAGCGCCTCGGCACCGCCAACTTCACCGGTGCGGCGGAGCTCGTCAACGCGACGGGCACGCCCGAGGTCGAGCGCCAGCGCCAGAGCTGCGAGTCGAACGCGGCCGCCTGCGCCAACCGTCGCAAGAATCCGCCCAACGTGGTGAGCACCGGCGCCTTGCTCGAGCGCGAGCCCAGCGCGGCCACCGTTCGCGTGGAGTCGAACGACACCGGCGCGAAGCAGTCCTACATCGTCCGCGTCGAGCGTGAGGGAGCCACCTGGAAGGTGTCGTCCTGGGCGCCCGACACGGGGCAATTCAAGCCCAAGCCCGCGTCGTCGGCGATGCCTTTCAGCATCACCACGCGCCCGGCGCTGTCGGCGGCCCCGTCGGCTCCTCCGCCCGCGTCGTCGAAGTAGCTCACAGCTCGGTGAGCCAGTTTTCGAGCTGCGAGCGCGATGGCGCTCCAGTCCAGACGCGGCGCACGACGCCCTGTCCATCGATCAACACCACCGTCGGCAAGAGCTCGACCTTGTACGCGCGGGCGACGCCGGCGTCGTCGAGCGCGACGTCGTAGGGGATTTCCCAGCTCTGCGCTGCGCGGCGGGCGGTCTCGGCGTCTTCGTCGATCATGATGCCGACGAAGCGCACCCTCTTGCCGTGGTCCTGGTAGGCGTCGGCAAACGCCGGAGCCGCTCGCCGGCAGGCCCCACACCAGCTGGCGAACATCTCCACGAGCACCGGCTTGCCTCGCTGTTGATCGAGGCGAAAACGACCGTCCTTGAGCAACAGTGGCAGATCGATCGGCGCCGCGGCGTGACCGGTATCGGGCCCGGAAGAGCGCCGCATCAACACCAGCACGAAGACGCCGGCAAGCGCGGCCCAGATGGCGTAGTCGACGAGCTTCGAGACTTTCACGGTGACAGAACGCGGCGGCCTACGCCCCAGCCGAGCAAGACCAGTGCGACGAGAGCCAGGCCATGGGCTGCCCACAGGTGCCAGGCTTCACTGCTGGGGCAGGCGACACCGATGGCGACGGCCGAGGTGAGACCGCCAGCCAGGCCGACGATCGCGCCCGACAAACCCGGTGTCAGCGGATCGGTGCGGCGGAAACAGAGCATCACGCCGCCAGCGACGATGGCGCCGATCACGAGCGAGACCAGACCGCAGAGCACCGCGTGGTGAGCGTGCGCCCCGTGTGAAAAGGTATCGAACGGGACGCGGCCCGAGGCTGCAAACGCCAGGTAGGCGAAGAAGGCGAGGGGGACGAGAGTCGCGAGTGCGACGCGCAACGCTACCGAACCGCGCCGCCCCGGAGGACGCCCGAGGCTGAGCGCGAGGATGGCGGTGAGCACGATGCCCCAACCCACGATGCCGTACAGACCCGAGGCCACGGCACCTTCTGGCCGCGCGCTGGTCGTTGCCATCCAGCACACGAGCCCGGTGGTGAACGCCGAGATGCCGAGCGCCGCCATCAGGCGTTGACCGGCGCTGGCACCGCGCTTGTGGCACAGACCCTTGGTGCATTGCTGGCGGATCGCCTGCGAGACCTCACTGCTCGGCGCGCATGGCTTGGGCCACGGTAGATCTTGCAAGTCGTCGTCCTCGGACGCCTGGCTCATGGCTTCCTCGTGAAGCGCTCGAGCTCTCGGCGCAGCTGGTTGTATCCGCGGTGAACCCGCAGCTTGACCGCGGTCTCGCTGCTACCGAGCACGGCTGCCGCCTGGGCGATCGAGAGCCCGGAAACCTTGGTCAATTGAATGGCCTCGCGATAGGCCTCGGGCAGCGCGTCGAGCGCCTTTTCGAGAGCCTCGCTGACGTCGTTCGACAGCGCCGGATCCTCGTGGCGCGGCTCGGGCAGCACACCGTCTTGCGAGAGGTCCTCGCTGCGGGAGCTGGCGGCACGCCGTTCGTCCAGGAAGCTGCGTCTGGCGATCGCCAGCATCCAGGGCAGGACGGGCGCACCCTTGAAGTAGCTCTCCCGGGCGCGGTGCACCTTGGCGAAGGTCACCTGGAGCAGGTCTTCTGCCCGCTCGCGATGGCGGGTCAGCCGCAGCAGGTAACCCATCAGCGTCGGTGCCACGCGCCGGTAAAGCTCGTCGAACGCCTCGGCGCTCCCGTCCACGTAGCGCTCCATCAGCTCCTCGACCGTGGGATCGAGGGAGTACGGCTCGCGCACGGGTTCCACGCCGGCGATTCCTAACTCGCCAATGGACGGTGCGCTACCGAGACTCAAGAGCCACTCGAGAGCTTACGCTCGGACAGGCAGCCAAGTTTCTGCCTGAACGACCGTTCAGATGAGCGACTTGAGGTCCAGCATCTCCTCGACGTCGGGCATGAGCACGAGCTCGACCCTGCGGTTCTGCTGGCGGTTCGGGTCGCTGTCGTTGCCCACCACGGGGTCGGTCTCGCCGTAGCCGGCCGCGTGCAGACGCTCGGCGCTGAGGCCGCCGCCGCCCTCCTTCGAGCCCATGGGCGAGATCAGGTAGAGCAACACGGAGCGCGCGCGCATGGTCGACAGGCCCCAGTTGTCGCCGAAGCGGCCGCCCATGAGCGGCTTGTTGTCGGTGTGGCCGGCCACCTGGAAGTAGCGCGCCGAGAGCTGCTTGTCGTTGCGGATGACCTCCGCGACCTGCTCGAGGACCTTGTTGCCCTCCTTGCGCAGCTTGTCTTCACCCGAAGAGAACAGCACGTCGCCCGGCAGGCGGATGACCATGCGGTTGCGGCGGATCTCCACCTTCAGACCGAGCTCGGTCAGCTTCTTCAGCTTGTCGCGCAGGAGCTCGAAGCGCTGCTTGATCTTCTCGAGCTGGGCCGCGCGCGCCTTGTACTCGTCGAGCGCCCGCGTCAGGTCCGCCAGGTTCTGCGAGAGCTCCTTGTTGGTGGTGCCCATACCCTCGAGCTTCTGGTTCAGCGCCTCCATGTTGACGCCCATGCCCTCGAGCTCCTTCTTCAGCGTCGCCACCTGCTCCTTGGTCTTGGCCAGCTCGGCGCGGGTCTGCTCGTGGGTTTGCACCTCGCTCTGGTGCTGGCGATTCAGCTGCTCGTACTTGGCGAGCTGGGCCTGCCACTCGTCCTCCGAGTAACCGCAGGCGGAGCAAAGCAAGAGTAGGGGAACGACGGCGCGTGAGAAGACACGGCTGATCAAAGCGAATACCTCCAGTTGGGTGGGCTCCAGGTGGGGCCTGGGGCTCACTGAATCGGCCAAAACGTCCACCATCCTGGCCTGGTTGTCCAGCCAGGCGGCGCGGAGGGCGCGCTTCGCTGTGTTCTGGCCCCTGGGCGACCGCAAAACTCGGTGCTTTGTCGGCGTCGGCGCCGCGCGCCGGGCGGTCTCAATCAGGCACGGACGCGACGCGGGGGGGCACGTCGCGACAACGGCGTTCGGTCGTGCTCAGAGCATCAGCGCGAGCGCGGTGGTCAGCGCCGCGCTCATCGCGAAGCACCAGAAGCAAAGCTTGAGCTGCGCTTGCTCCAGCGCATCGAGCTCGCGCTGCGCGTCGAGTGCGGCAGTCCCTCGCTGCCCTCGGCGCCGTACACGATCGTTCGGGAAAGGGATGACCAAGCAACGCCGCGCCATGGCTGCCATTATGAGCGCCGCCGGCGAACATGACAAATAGGTAACGCGGGTTTGGCGGTTGCGTGACGTTACGCGGAGCCGATGTAGGTATGTGCCTACTTCATGACCGGCTCGGTCAGCATCGCGATCGACTTCACGCCACCGGCTCGAGCCAGGTCCATGGCCTCCATCGCCCGGCCGTAGGGCGCCTGGTCATGGGCGTCGAAATAGAGGACTTTTTGGTTCTTTGCCGCCAGCATGCGCACGACGCGCGTCTGAACGTCGGCCTTGGAGAGCACTGTCTGGTTGGCGCGGATGGTGCCGTCCTTGTCCACCGTCATGACCAGCGGCTTGTTGTCGCTGGGCGGGGGAGGGGGCTCGTCCTTCTCGGCCTTGGGCAGGTTCAGCCAGAAGGTCTTGGTCACCATCGTCACGGTGATCATGAAGATGATCAGCACCACGAGCACGACGTCGACCAGCGGCGTCACGTTGATGGCGGGAGTCGAGCGGCCCTTCTTGTCGCCGCCGCCGAGTGCCATTCCCATGGCTCAGCTCTTCTTTCTTTCGGCGACCTTGAGCAAGACGCCCTTGAAGCCGATGTCCTGCACCTGCTTGAACAGGTCGCGGACCTTCTTGTAGCCCATGTTTTGATCGAGCTTGATGATGATCTGGCGATCGAGCTCCTTGTGGTGGAGCGCGGTCAGCTTCGGCACCAGCTGGTTCGCCTTGATCGTCTCTTTCTCGAGCACCACCGTGCCGTCGAGCGCGATGGTCAGGTCGATGGCGTTGACGTCCCTGGTCTTGGGATCGGGGGCCATCACCTTGGGCAGCTCCACGGCGGCGCCTTCCTGGATCGAGGGCGCGACCACCATGAAGATGATCAAGAGCACCAGACACACGTCGACGAGCGGCGTGATGTTGATGTCGGGGCTAGGCTGCTGCCGATTCGCCGCGGCGCTTCGGAGTCGAACGCGCATGGTTGTTCTCCACTTCGTCGAGGAGCTCGCCGGCCGAGCGGGCCAGCGCGGTTTCGATGCTGCCCGCGCGGGCGCTGAGGTAGTTGAACATCACGACCGCGGGGATGGCGACCATCAGACCGATGGCGGTCTCGATCAACGCTTCGGCGATGCCGTTCATCACCGAGCTCATGCCGCCGCCGCCGCTGGCGCCGATGCCCTGGAAGGCCGCGATGATGCCGACCACGGTGCCGAGCAGACCCACGAACGGCGCGATCGAGCCGACCGTGGCCAGCCCGCTGAAGCCGCGGCGTAGCTCGGCGCCGAGTTGCTCCTTGCGCCGCTCGGCCTCGTTGCGCGCGAGTTCCACGGGGCTGACGCCGCCGTCGTCGTCGATCGCGTCGATGTAGCGGCGCGCGATGGCGCCGAACAGCTTGGCCAGGTTGGAGTGCTTGTGCTTGCGGCTGAGCTCTTCGATCTCGTCGACGCGCCAGTCCTGGATCAGCGGCGCCACCTTGCCCGCGAACAGACGCGAGTCCTTGGCAGAGCGCGCGTACGCCAGGATGCGCTCGACGGTGACGGCCACCGAAAGGATCCCCATCCCCAGCAGGATGAAGAGAATCACCTTGTTGAGCGGCGACATCGACGCCCAGATATGTCCAATATCCAGAACCATGACGGTTACTCCAATCGGTTGCTTTCAGACGCCTATCTCAGCCTGAAGCGATAGACCCTCAACTTGACGAACTCGGTCGGCACGCCATCGACCAGATAAGGCTGATAGCGAATGAGTTTTGCCGCGGCCTCGGCGACGGCAGCGAGCTCGGGCGGCCCCTTCAACACCTTGGCGCTCTTGACGCGACCGTCGGTGCCGATCAGCAGGCGCACGGCGACTTGACCTTCGATGCCGGCCGCCTTGGCAGACTCCGGGTAGTCCGGCTGACCGTCGGTGCCCGCAACCAGAACGGGCGGCGGCATGTCCTCGGTGATGCGGATCGGCTTCTTCACCACCGGCTTGGGCGGTGGCTCGGGCGGCGCAACCGGGACCGGCGCCTCGACGACGGCTTTCTCTGCCGTGCCTCCGCCACCGGGCTTTGCACCCTTCAGCGGATCGCCCTCACCGCCCGCGTTGACCGGCTCTTTCTCCTCGGGCTTCTCCTCGGAGATCTCGGTCGGCACTTCGAGCTTGGGCATGCGCGGGCCCGCCGCTTTGGGCTCCGGCTTCACGTCGGGCGGGGGCGGTTCGGGTTCGGGCTCGGGCTCGGGTTCGGGCTCCTTGGCGAGCTCGACCGCTACGGGATCTTCTTCTTCCGTGGCGGCATTGACCGATTTCGATGTCAAAACGATGAAGCCGAGGCCGAGGCCGAGCAGCAAGAAGCCCACACCTCCACCCGCGATCAAGCGGCGAACGCGCACGGTATCTGCGGCGCGACTTGTGTAGGTGGAGAGGTCCATCAGGCGCGCCGAGGATGCCGGTGGTCCGTGACGACCGCGTGAAAGGGTCGCAACATACGAGTGAATCACTGCGGCTCCCGGCACAGCCGTTCAGTCGCAGCGTTTCATCGAACGGTCACGATTGGTGCAGGTTCCCTAGGTGCTACGCATTCGTCACGCACCGGTCATGGGCGAGCGGTAACCGGTGGGGCCGATGGCGCGCATCCTCGTCGTGGACGACGAGGCCGATATCCGATCGGTTCTCGATTACAACCTGCGGGCCGCGGGTCACGACGTTCTCGTGGCCGAGCGGGCCAACGACGGTGTCCGTCTCGTGCGCGAGCAACGGCCGGACCTGGTCCTGCTCGACCTGATGCTGCCCGACATGTCCGGCACCGAGGTCTGCCGCGCCATCAAGGACGACGTCGGCACGCGGACCATTCCCGTGATCATGCTGACGGCACGCGGCGAGGAGATCGATCGCGTGGTCGGCTTCGAGCTCGGCGCCGACGACTACGTGACGAAACCGTTCAGCGTGCGCGAGCTGATGCTGCGGATTCGCGCCGTTCTGCGGCGTCAGGACCCCAAGCCCAAGCTGCCCGCGCTGGTGGAGTTCGGCTGTCTGCGCATCGATCGCGACGCCCACCGCGTCTGGGTCGACGAGATCGAGGTCGAGCTCACGGCGCTGGAGTTCAAGCTGCTCATGACGCTCTACGAGCGCCGTAACCGCGTGCAGTCTCGCGTCAGCCTGCTGGATCATCTGTGGGGCATGGACACGAAGATCAGCGCTCGAACCGTGGACGCCCACGTGAAGCGCCTGCGTGAAAAGCTCGGATCAGCGCGCGACTACGTCGAGACCGTCCGCGGTGTCGGCTACCGCTTCGCGGAATCCCCCGTTCCACAAGCCGGCTAGGCGATTGTTTCCGGCAGTTTGCCACCCCGTCGCCCGGCAGTCGCCGCGCTGACACCGACGGTTGGCATCTTGTGGACAACCGTAAGGGAGGAGGTCTTTCATGGCCGCCATCGTCGTTCTGCTGCTGGCAATCGGCGGGCTTTCGCTCGTCCTGACCGCCATCTCGCACGCCGCCGTGTTGATCGTGAGGCGCAGACCTCGCGCCGGCGGACCCCTACCGAGCATCTCGGTACTCAAGCCCGTGAAGGGCAACGAGCCCGGACTCTACGAAAACCTCAAGGCGCTCTGCGAACAGGACTACCCGAGCTTCGAGCTCCTGATCGGCGCTGAAGATCCGGGCGACCCCGCGCTCGCGGTGGCGCGGCAGCTGCAGCGGGAATTTCCGCAAGTTCGCCTCCGCATCGTCGCCGGCGGACGACCCCTGGGCTGCAACGCCAAGGTGAGCAATCTGAACATGCTCAGCGAGTGCGCCGAGCACGACTGGGTGCTCGTCTCCGACTCGAGCGTGCGCCCGGACAAGGGTTATCTGCGCGCGCTCGCGGCCGAGCTCTGCGATCCTCGCGTCGGGCTGGTGACCAGCATGCTCATGGGCTTCGGTCATCAGGGCGTCGGCGGTCAGCTCGACAACCTGTTGCTCAACACCATCACGGTGCGTGCGATCTCCGGGGCAGAGCTCTTCGCCGGGCACCCCTGCGTGATCGGCAAGAGCATGCTGTTCCGGCTGAGTGATCTGCGGCGACTGGGCGGCTTCGGTGAGGTGCGCGACGTGCTCGCCGAGGACTATGTGCTCGGACAGATGTTTCACAAGGCCGGCTTGCGAGTGGCCCTGTCTGCCCATCCGCTGCCGACCCTGAGCGCGCAGCGCACGCTCGGCGACTTCTGCGCACGCCACCTGCGCTGGGCGCAGATGCGCCGTCACCTGACGGCCGTCTACTGGCTCGAGCCCATGCTCACGCCGCTGCCCTGGTTGCTCGGCGCGCTCGCGCTGGCGATCGCCGGCTTCGGGCCGTGGGAGCCGGAGACGGTGCTGACTCTCGTCGCCGCCGGCCTCGTTTTCCGTATCTGCCTGGACGCCCACCTCGTGCGCCTGCTAGCCGGACGCAAGCTCGAGCCGGAGGAGGCGCTGCTGTCCTTCGTGAAGGACGCCCTGTTGCTCCTGGTCTGGGCGGTGGCGGTCTTCCGGCGCAAGGTCAGCTGGCGAGGGAACGACTTCGTCATCGGGCCCGGCTCGAAACTGTCGCCGGCGCAGCGGCGCATTCCCGCGTTTGCCAGTGGGGTATGACGCCGTCAGCCGCCCGTTTCCGGGGGTTTGCTAGGATGGGGGGGCGCCAAGTGACACCCCTCTCTTACGG